>JAKSDN010001365.1 GCA_022360075.1 Kiloniellales bacterium
CGCATCGGGCATCGACCTGGTCCCGGCCCATGGCGACGGCAATGTTTCCAACATGCTGGTGGGCCCGGAGAAGCAAATCCGGCTGGTGGACTGGGACCGCGCCGCCAACATGGACGCCTTCGAGGATTTCGGCAGCTTTCTGGCCGAGGCCTATCCCTTCGATGCCGAAGCGCAGGAGGCCTTCGAGGTCTTCCACGGGCGCCAGGACGAGCGCCTGTTCAACCGGGCGCGCCTCTACGGCTTGGCCGACGATCTGCGTTGGGGCCTGATCGGCGCCCTGCTGGCCGCCAAGTCGCCGCGCACCAAGGTGGAGTTCCTCAAGTTCGCCGACTGGCGCTTCCTCCGCTGCCGCATGGGGCTGCGCGATCCGCGTTTCTCCGAAAGACTGCGGAGGGTTTGACGATGCAAGAGAAACGACTCGGACAAGCCGCGACGCCCGGCGAGCAGGCGGTCGAAGAGGTGATCCGGCGGGTACCGGCCTGGGCCGGCAAGGAGGTCAGCTACGCCCCGATGGAGGGCGGCATCCTCAACAGCAATTGGCGCGTCGCCGTGGGTGGGGATAGCCGGCGGTTCTTCGTGAAGATTCCGGGCAAGGGCTCGGAGATCTTCGTCAATCGCGCCGTCGCCAACGAAGCCGCGCGCTCCGCCAACGCGCTCGGGATTGGCCCGGAGGTCGTCTTCTTCGACCCCTCCGACGGGGTCGAGATCTGCGAGTTCCTCGAAGGCTATCGGGCCAGCACGAACAACGACTTCCTGCAGCGCGACGTGCAGTTGGAGGTGATGGCGCTCTACCGCCGGCTCCATGAGGGCGGCCAGCTTTCACTGACCAAGACCATCTTCGACATGATCGACGAGCACTTGGCGCAGGCCGAGGAGCTCGGCAGCGACCTGCCGAAGGACTTCGTCTGGCTCAGAGCGCAATACGCGAACGCCAAAGCCGCGATGACTGCATCAGGGCTGGATATCGTGCCCTGCTTCAACGACCCGATGCCGGGCAATTTTCTGCTGCGCGACGGGGACCCGATCCGTCTCATCGACTACGAGTTCGCGTCGAACAACGAGCGGAGCTTCGAGCTCGGCGCGCTCTTTACCGAGATGTTCTATCCGGAAGACAAGGCGCTCGAGCTGATCGAGGCCTACTACGGCGAGGCGCGGCGGGACTACGTGGCCCGTGTCCACGTCACGCGCTGTCTCGCGGACATCAAATGGGCCTGCTGGGCGGTCGTGAACCGCAAGCTGAGCTCCTGGGATTTCGATTACCAGAAATACGGCGATTGGAAATTCATGCGGGCCCGCTCGGTGATCTTCGACCCGCGATGGGAATGGTGGCTGAGGGTCTTGTGACTATGCAGTCACTGTGAGCTTCGTGCTCCAGGCCTGAGTGTCTGACCGAAAATAACTGTCAGAACAGGAACTTGTAGAAAGAACCCTCTTCGCTTGTCATTGCCGGA
>JAKSDN010000786.1 GCA_022360075.1 Kiloniellales bacterium
GGCCGAGCCGGGCGCGCTCAGCGACGTCGAAGGCGCGCGCATGCTGGCCAAGCTCGCCGACTCCGTGACCACCGACCACATCTCTCCGGCCGGCGCGATCAAGCAGGACAGCCCCGGCGGCGCCTACCTGACCGAGCATCAAGTGCGGCCGATCGAGTTCAACTCCTACGGCTCGCGGCGTGGCAACCACGAAGTCATGATGCGTGGCACCTTCGCCAACATCCGCATCCGCAACGAGATGGTGCCGGGCGTCGAGGGCGGCTTCACCAAGCACCTGCCCTCGGGCGAGGTGCTGCCGATCTACGATGCCGCCATGCGCTACCAGGCCGAGGGCGTGCCGCTGGTGATCGTCGCCGGCAAGGAATACGGCACCGGTTCGTCGCGCGACTGGGCGGCCTAGGGCACGCGCCTGCTGGGCGTCAAGGCCGTGATCGTCGAGAGCTTCGAGCGCATCCACCGCTCGAACCTGGTCGGCATGGGCGTGCTGCCGCTGCAGTTCACCGGCGGCCAGAGCCGCGAGAGCCTGGGCCTCACCGGCGAGGAGACCTTCGACATCGCCGGCATCGCCGAGGGTTTGAGTCCGCGCAAGGATATTCCCTGCACGATCCACCGGCTCGACGGCTCGAGCGAGTCGATCACCCTGCTCTGCCGCATCGACACTGCCGATGAGGTCGAGTACTTCCGCCACGGCGGCATCCTGCACTACGTGCTGCGGAACCTGCTGGCGGCGTGAGTTTGGGGAAGTTCAGGTCGGGGTCAGGGCTTATCTGACCCTTGCGTCATTGCGAGCGGAGCGAAACAACCCAGGCTGCCGCCTGAGCGGTGGCTCTGGATTGCCGCGCCGGCTGAAGCCGGCTCGCAATGACGACGCAAGAATAGACTTCTAATCCTCTCCCGCCTGCGCCCTCGGCGGCGCGAGGCGCTCCTCTGCGGGCTCGGCTTCTTCGAGCTGGAGTGCCTCGATGCGCTCGCCGCGCTTGGTGATCTTCTCGGTCGAGATGCGGATCTGGCGGACGTCCTCGCTGGCCTGGTCGAAGTGGCGCTGCAGCTTGCCGACCCGGTCGTCGAGGCGATCGACGTCCTTCAGCAGCGTGTGGACTTCGCCCTGGATCACCCCGGCCTGCTCGCGCATGCGTACGTCCTTCAGCACCGCCCGCACGGTGTTGAGCGTGGCCATCAGCGTGGTCGGCGAGACGATCCAGACCCTGAGGCGGAAAGAGTCCTCAACCACCTCGCGGAAGTTGGCGTGCAGCTCGGCATAGACGGCCTCGCTGGGCAGGAACATGAGGGCCGATTCAGCCGTCTCGCCGGGCACGATGTACTTGTTCGCGATATCTTGTACGTGCTTACGTACGTCGGCCGCGAACTGGCGGACGGCGGGAACTTTTGTGGCCTCGTCGATCGACTCGCGCAGCACGCGGTAGCTCTCCAAGGGAAACTTGGCATCGATCGCGATCGGTCCGGGCGGATTGGGCAGCCGCAACAGGCAATCGACCCGTCCGCTGCCGAGCGCCGCCTGAAACTGGTAGGCCGAGGGCGGCAAGATGGTCTCGACGATGTCGTTGAGCTGGATCTCGCCGAACGCGCCGCGCGCCTGCTTGTTGGCCAGGATGTCCTGCAGGCCGACGACCTGGGTCGAGAGCTCCGTAATGGTCTTCTGCGCCTTGTCGATCACGGCCAGGCGCTCGCGCAGATCGGCCAGGGTCTCCTGGCTCTTGTTGTGCGATTCGCCCAGGCGCTCGCCGAGGCGCTTCGAGAGATCGGCGAGCCGCGTCTCGACGGCCTTGCTGAGCGCGCGTTCCTGGGCCTGCATCTGCTCGGCCAGGCGCGCCTGCTGGGCGGCCTGGCTCTCGGCCATCTGGGACAGCCGCCCCTCGAGGCCGGCGACCGCGTCGCCCCCGCGCCCGCGCAGCAGCAGGAACGACAACAGCGCACCGCCCAGCAGGGCGAGCACGACGGCGATGATGACGGTGGGGTCCATGGCCTTCCGCAAAGGGCGATTCGCTCGCCACAGCCTAGCATGGCAGCGGCGCCAGGACAGGACCGCAGGTGCCGGCTGCCGTCGGCGCTCGTGGCGAAGCGCACAGCATCGGCCATCGCGGATCGGGTGCTATAGTTCGCGCCACAGGTACCGGACCGCCGTGGACCGGAGTACCGGGAAGACGCGATGAGCAAAGCCTTGGACAGCAGCGACACGCCGCCGCCGGCCGACAGCGGCGGGCCAGAGGCTGGCACCGACGCGCCGGATCGGCGCCGCGCGCGCAATGGCCATCCGCTCAGGCGCAAGACCGACGGCCTGGCCGGCGGCTTGGGATGGCTTGCCGAGGCGGTCGGCCTGACCTGGTCCCTGGTCGGCCGGAGTTTCCTGATCCTGGTCGCGATCGGGCTTGCCATCGGCGTCTTCCGTGAGGTCTACCGCGACTCCATCGCCATCGATCCGATCGCGATCCCGGAGGAGCTGCGCAAGCGGGGCTATACGCCGGAGATCGTCGCCCAGCGGCTGACCGACGAGTTGCTGCGCATCCGCAACCGGGTCTCGCACGCCGAGCTCTATCGCCAGGGCGTACCGGACGCCGATTGGGGACAGCCGCAGATCGATCTGGAGCGCCAGGAGATCGGTTTGCAGGTCGAGCTGCCGGGGACCGGCATCACGCTGCATTCGGCCGTGCGCTATCTGAGGGAGTTCTTCGGCGTCCAGGGCCTGCGGATCGGCGGCGAGATCACCCGCGACGACGGCCGGCTCGCGCTGCGCCTGCGCGCCCACGGCAAGGGACGGATCAAGCCCTGGCAAGAGGGCCTCACGATGGCGGCGTCCGACGCTAGCGACGGCCCCTCAGCGCCGGAAGACGATGCGCCACGCGACACCGAGGCGAGCCTGGACTCCCTGCTGCACGCCGGCGCGCGCGACATCGTCAAGATGCGCGATCCCTACTTGCTCGCGCTCTACCAGTTCAGCGTCGAGCCGAGCAGCGCCGAAGCGATGATCCGCTATTGCCTGGAGCACGAGCCCGAGCAGGACGATGCCTGGGCGCACAACCTCCTCGGTGTCATGCACTTGACCGAGGCACGTGAACACCTGGGCAAGGGCAACAAGGGCCGCGCGGCGGCAACGATTCTTCTTGAAAAGGCGAAGGCCTCTTTCCGCGACTCGATTGCCGTGCGGCAGGATTTCTACGCAGCCTACAACCTCTGGGGCACCACGCAATTTCACACGGGCGAATACGACGAAGCCCTCGCGCGATATCGCAAGGCGGCAAGCTTGGAGCCCGACCGCGCGAAGCCGCATCACAACATGGGCATCGTGCGCAACCACCTGGGCGCTAACGCGATGAATGACGGCGATACAGAGGAGGGCAGGCGGCAGTTTGAACAGGCGGTCTCTCATTTCCGCGCGGCGCTTACGAGGTACGAGGATGAGGCGGAGCTCGAAAAGCCCCTGTCGTTCCATGCCAGCTTCGGCGACGCGCTCTTGCACAGCGGCAAGCACGACGAAGCGATCGAGCAGTATCGCTTCTTCTCCGGCCAGGATACCCGGGCGAACGCGATGGCCGCCGCCGTCTACTTCAACTGGGCCGAGGCGCTCTCCAGGAAGTCCGATGCTGGACTGGACAGTCTGTCGCAAGAGGCGCTCGTCGCCCTGGCAGAAGATGCACTGCTCAAGCTCTCGGAGGCGCGCAAGAACCCCCGCTACGTCTTCCAGGCCGGCGCCAAGGCGAGTGGCATAGAGAAAAAGTTGAGAGAGCTCACCAACGGCCAGGCGGGCAAGAGCCCCTGAGGCCGTGCATTCTTCGGGTTTGGCGGTTGCCTTGACGCCTCAGCCTTGGCGTCATACTTATGATTTGCCTGCGTAGATTGGAAAGATTCCAAAAAAGACCGGATCCGCCCAGCCATGTCCATCCTGCCGATCATCGTCGCGCCCGACCCGTGCCTGAAGAAGAAATGCGCACCGGTCGAAGCCGTTGACGGTGAGATCCGCACCCTGATGGACGACATGCTGGAGACCATGTACCGGGCGCCGGGCATCGGCCTCGCCGCGCCCCAGGTCGGCGTGCTCAAGCGCGTGATCGTGGTCGACGTCGCGCGCGAGGGCGAGGAGCGCCGGCCCCTGCAGATGGCCAATCCGGAATTGGTTTGGGTCTCCGACGAGGACGCGAGCTATGAGGAGGGCTGCCTCTCCTTGCCGGAACACTATGCCGAGGTGGTTCGACCGGCCGCGATCAAGGTGCGCTATCTCGATCACGAGAACGAGATCCAGGAGCTCGAAGCCGAAGGCATCTTGGCGACCTGCGTCCAGCACGAGATGGATCACCTCGACGGCATTCTCTTCGTCGACCACATCAGCGCGCTCAAGCGCAACATGATCCTGCGCAAGCTGCTGAAGGCCAAGAAGGCGAGCAAGTCGCCGGAGCCGGCCGCCGCCGAGTAGCGGCGCCCGCCGTCGCGCCTAGAATCGCGCCATGTCGACGCTCCGCCTCGCGTTCATGGGCACCCCGGACTTCGCCGTGCCGGCCCTGCGCGCTCTCGAGGCCGCGGGCCACGAGATCGCCTGCGTCTACTGCCAGCCGCCGCGGCCGGCGGGCCGGGGCCAGAAGCCGCGCCCTTCGCCGGTGCAGGTGTTGGCCGAAAGCCGCGGCTGGCTGCTGCGCACTCCCGTCAGTCTCAAGGGCGAGGCCGAACAGGCGGCCTTTGCCGCGCTCGAGCTCGACGCCGCCGTGGTGGCGGCCTACGGCCTGATCCTGCCGCGCGCGGTTCTGGACGCGCCGCGCCTCGGCTGCATCAACATCCATGCCTCGTTGCTGCCGCGCTGGCGCGGCGCGGCGCCGATGCAGCGCGCGATCCTGGCCGGCGATCGCGAGACCGGCGTGACCATCATGCAGGTCGAGGAGAAGCTCGACAGCGGTCCCATCCTTCTGCAACGCAGCCTGCCGATCACGGCGCGCACGACGGCGGCGGATCTGCACGACGCCTTGGCCGAGCTGGGCGCCTGCTTGATCGTCGAGGCACTCGCTGGCCTCACGTCCGGTGACCTCGCGCCCCAGCCGCAGCCGGAGGCGGGCGTGACTTATGCGGCGAAGCTCGAGCGCGAGGAAGGCCGCCTGGACTGGCGGCAGGCGGCGGAGTCGCTGGAGCGGCAGGTACGGGCTTTCACGCCCTGGCCCGGGGCTTTCACCGAAGTGCCGCGCGGCGAGACTCGGGAGCGGCTCAAGGTGCTGGCGGTCGAGCCGGTCGATGCGCTGCCGTCTTCGGCGCCGCCGGGCACGGTCCTGGACGAGCGCCTCACCATCGCCTGCGGCGAAGGCGCCCTGCGCTTGCTGACCGTGCAACGGCCGGGCAAGGCGGCCATGGCCGCGGCCGACTTCCTGCGCGGCTTTCCGCTCGCGCCCGGCACGCGCTTGCCGAGCGAGGCGCCCAGCGCGGCGGCGGCCGAGGCGTGACTCGCTACAAGCTGGTCGTGGAGTACGACGGCGGGCCCTTCGTCGGCTGGCAGCGGCAGGACAATGGTCCGAGCGTGCAGCAGGCCCTGGAAGAGGCCGTCTTTGCCTTCTGCGGCGAGACCGTCACCGTCCAGGGGGCGGGGCGAACCGACGCCGGCGTCCATGCCCTGGGCCAGGTCGCCCATCTCGACATCGTCAAGGCCTGCGCGGCCGACAGGCTGCGCGATGCGCTGAACTTCCACCTCAAGCCGGCGCCGGTCGCCGTGCTGGCCACCGAGCGCGTCGAGCCCGACTTCCACGCCCGCTTTTCGGCGACGGGGCGGCGCTATCTTTATCGGATCGTCAATCGCCGCGCGCCGCTGGCGCTGGAGCGCGGCCGGGCCTGGTTCGTCCCCGTGCCGCTCGACGCCGAGGCGATGCACGCGGCCGCGCAGGTGCTCGTCGGCCAGCACGACTTCACGAGCTTCCGCGCCGCGGAGTGCCAGGCGAAGTCGCCGGTCAAGACGCTCGACCGCCTGGCGGTCACGCGCGCCGATGCCGTCATCTCGATCGAGGCCGATGCCCGTTCATTTCTGCATCACCAAGTGCGAAACATCGTCGGCACGCTGCACCGCGTCGGCGGGGGGAAGTGGGATGCGCAGGACGTGGCGGAGATCCTGGCCCGCCGGGACCGCAGCGCCGCCGGACCGACCGCTCCGGCCGAGGGCCTGTAGCTGGTCGCGGTGGATTATGGTTAGGGTGTCTTGGGCTATTCGGTGCGGCATGTTCAACGTGCGTCCTTCGAGACGCCCGCTAATGCGGGCTCCTCAGGA
>JAKSDN010000500.1 GCA_022360075.1 Kiloniellales bacterium
ACGACGGGCCTGGGCGAGCTGGGCATGGCCTACGGCACCGGTGCGCCGGCGGGCGGACCGATGATCCTGGCGCTGGCCGAGCGTTTCGTGCTGGGCCGCGACGTGCTGGCCACCAGCGCGATCTGGGACGACATGCTGCGCAAGTCGTTCTGGGCCGAGGGCGGCGGCCCGGTGGTGTTCGGCGCCATGAGCGCCCTCGACGCGGCGCTGTGGGACATCAAGGGCCGACTCCTGGGCCAGCCGGTGCACCGGCTGCTTGGCGCCGAAACCCCGGCGCCGCTGCGCTGCTACGCCAGCCAGCTTCAGTTCGACTGGTCGGAGACCGCGGTCAACCTGAGCGACCCCGCGGCCTATCGCGATGCCGCGGCCCGCGCCCGCGACCAGGGCTACGACTGCGTGAAGGTCGATCCGGTGATGATCGCCGCGGACGGCGCGCGCGACGGCGATCTGCGCGGCTTCTTCCCGCCCGACAAGCGGCGCGTGGCACGCCAGCGCATGGAGGCGATCCGCGACGGCGCCGGCCCGGACACCGACATCATCCTCGAGTTGCACTCCTTCACCTCGCGCGAAGGCGCGCTGCAACTGGCCGAGCTGGTGGCCGATCTCGGGATCCTGCTGATCGAGGAGCCGACCCACTACAACGCGCCCTCGGCCCATGTCGCGCTGCGCCCGCGCGTGCCCTGCCCGCTCGCCGCGGGCGAGCGGCTCTACACCCGCTGGGGCTTTCAGCCCTACTTCGAGGCCCAGGCCATCGACATGGCGCAGCCCGACCTCGGCCTCGCAGGCGGCATCACCGAGGGTGTGCGGATCGCCGACTTCGCCGAGCTGCACGACATCACGGTCCAGGCCCACGTCTGCGGCTCGCCGCTGGCCACTGCCATCGCCCTGCAGTTCGAAGCCGCCATTTCAAACTTCGAGATCCACGAGCACCACAGCTACGCGCTCAAGGCCTGTAACCGTGACCTGTTCGAGGAGGATCTCCAGCCGAAAGACGGCGCCTTCGCGGTGCCGACCCGGCCCGGCTTCGGCATGACGCTGAGTGCAGCGGCCGAAGCACGCATGAACAAGGCCAGAGTCAAAGCTTGAACCAAAGACCTGTCCATTGGGAGGAAACAAGATGGTCAAACGCTTCACCCTGACGGCCGTGGCCGCGCTCTTCTGCCTGGCCGCCGGCAGCGCCACGGCGCAGGACTTCGTGATGAAGTGGTCGACGCCGAGCATCAAGGACGACGAGATCTCGATCCATTGGCTGCCCAAGACGGTGCTGGAATCCGAGATCGAGGCGCGCTCGGGCGGGCGGATCGACGTCCAGCTCTTCGCCAAGGGCCAGCTCGGCAAGATGGAGGACATGCCGGGCCAGGTTCGCGCCGGGATCATCCAGGGCGCCGACATGGCCGACGGTCCGGTGGCCGCGCTGTTCCCCGACATTCAGCTCCTCTCGGTGCCCTATCTCTTCGTGAACCGCGAAGTGGCCTGGGCGGTGCTCGACGGGCCGTTCGGCGCGGCGATCTCCGAGAAGATGGCCGAGACCGTCGGGTTACGGCCGCTGGCCTTCGGGGAGATCGGCTATCGCCACTTCTCGACCGCCGCGACACCGGTCACCAAGCTGGAGGACCTGAAAGGCCTCAAGATCCGCACGATGACCAACCCGGTCCATATCGCCATGGTCAACGGCCTCGGCGCGTCGGCCACGCCGATCGCCTGGTCCGAGCTTTATTCGGCGCTGCAGACCAACGTGGTGGACGGCCAGGAGAACCCGGTCTCCAACTTCATCCAGGTCAAGCTCTACGAGGTGCAGAAGCACCTGGTGCTCGATGGCCATGTCTACGGCGCCTATCTCTTCCTGGTGTCGGAGAAGTGGTATCAGTCGCTGCCCGACGACATGAAGGCGGCGGTGCGCCAAGGCGCCGTGGTGGCCGCGAAGACGATGCGTGGCCTGGCGGTGGCGACGGAGCAGCGCGACACCGAGACGCTGCGCGAGGCCGGCATGCAGATCCATGGCCTGACCGCAGAGGAGAAGCGGCGCTTCCAGGAGGCCGCGCAGGCCGCCACCATGCCGATGATCGAAAAGGACGCCGACGCCGCGCTGCTGGCCCTGCTGAAGGACGAGGTGGCGAAGGCCGAGACGAAGTTCGGCTACCGCTGATCCGTCCTCGCGCCCGGCGCCGCGCCAGGAGGGCGCGGCGCCGGGCGGCTTTGCCGCCATGCCCGTCTTCCGCATCGCCGGTCTCGTCGCCAAGGCCCTGACCTGGCTCTGCCAAGCCATCCTGCTCGGCCTGTTCTGCCTGATCACGATGCAGATCGTGCTGCGCTACGGCTTTTCCTTCTCGTTCTCCTGGGCCGAGGAGCTGGCGCGCTACGCCTTGATCTGGATGATCCTGCTGGGCGTGGCGCTGCTCGTGCGGCTGGACGACCACCTCTCGATCCCGAGCTTCCAAAACGTGCTGCCGCCGCCCCTGCGCCTCGCCGTGCAGGCGGTCGTGCAGCTCGCCACGGCCTACATCGGCGCCCTGCTGGCCATCGAGGGCTATGCCCGCGCCACGGATATGGCGTTCATGCAGGCGGTCGGACTCGGCGCCTCGATGTTCTGGCCGCTCATGGCGGTTCCCGTGGGCGGCGCGCTGATCTGCGCCTTCGCGCTGATCCGCTTCGCGCTGAAAGTTGCCTCGCTGGTCAGCGGCCGGAGCTTCGATGACCCCTTGGCGCAGGCCGAGCGGCAGAAGATCGCAATTTCGACCGACCCGGGACAGCGCTGATGGGTATCGGCGCCTTCATCCTGGTCTTTGCGCTCGCGCTCCTGCTCGGCATGCCGATCGCCTTTGCGATGCTGCTCGCCTCGGCGCTCTACTTCACCACCAACGATGCGGACGTCCTGCTGCAGATGCTGCCCGAGCGTCTGTTCGGCGGCCTCGACCTCTTCATCCTGCTGGCCATTCCCATGTTCCTGATGGCCGGCGACCTGATGAACCGCGCGGGCATGTCGGACCGGCTGATCACCTTCGCCAACCTCCTGGTCGGGCGCTTGCGCGGCGGGCTCGCCCAGGTCAACGTGCTGTCCTCGGTGCTGTTCTCGGGCGTGACCGGCATCGCGCTCGGCGACGTGGTGGCCCTGGGCAAGATCTTCATCCCGGCGATGGAGCGCTCGGGCTATTCACGCAGCTTCGCCGCGGCCGTGACCGCCGCCTCCTCGCTGATCGGGCCGATCATCCCGCCCTCGACCATCGCCGTGCTCTATGCCGCGATCATGGGCGTGTCGGTCGGCGGCATGTTCGTGGCGGCGATCATCCCCGGCCTGCTGATCGGCCTGTCCGACATGATCGTGGTCTATCTGGTCGCCCGGCGGCGCGGCTACGGCGTATCGAGCGAGACCGTCGACCGCGGCAAGTTCCTGCGCAGCTTCCGCGACGCGCTGCTCGCCATCGTCATGCCGGTGATCATCATCGGCGGCATGCTGGGCGGCATCTTCACCCCGACCGAGGCCGCGGCGGTGGCGGTGCTCTATGCCGCGATCATGGGCGTGTCGGTCGGCGGCATGTTCGTGGCGGCGATCATCCCCGGCCTGCTGATCGGCCTGTCCGACATGATCGTGGTCTATCTGGTCGCCCGGCGGCG
>JAKSDN010000078.1 GCA_022360075.1 Kiloniellales bacterium
TCTCGGTCCAGGAATTCCTCGAACAGCAAGGCTTGCTCGGAAAGCCGCTCGCTCGCCGCACCCGGCAGCAGGGCCAGGAACTCGTCGCGCAGGGTCAGCAGGCAGGAAGGCTCGAGACCGACGATCGGGACGCCACGGTCGACGAAGTCGCTCAGGGTATCGAGCGTGCGCTGCGCTTCCGCCTTGGCTTCCTCAACCAGGCCGACCGACAGGAAAGTACGCCCGCAACAGAGCGGCCGGCCGCCCCGCAGGGGCTTTGGCAGATGGACGCGGTAGCCGCCGGCCAGCAGCACTTCGAGCGCGGCGCGCAGGTTGTCCGGCTCGAAGTAGCGATTGAAGCTGTCGGCGAGCAGCACGACCTCGTGCCCGTCTTCGGGGCCGTGGCGTTCGCCTTGATCGCGAAACGGTCGCGATGACCAAGTCGGCAGGCGGCGCGCTGCGGCGATGCCTGTCAGCCTTTCGCCCACTCGCGCCAGGGCGGGCATCCGATTGCGCAGGTTGGCGAGCCCCGGCGCGCGCGACAGCCAGGGCGCATAGCGCGGAAGATAGGCGATCAGCCTGTCGCGCACTGACAGGCCCTTCTCTCGGACGCGGCGGTGCAGCACCTCGATCTTCATGCGCGCCATGTCCACGCCGGTCGGGCATTCGCGTTTGCAGCCCTTGCAGGCGATGCAGAGCTCCAGGCTTTCCATCATGGCGTCGGAGGTCAACGCGGCGGCTCCGAGCTGGCCCGAGAGTGCGAGGCGCAAGCTGTTCGCGCGACCGCGCACGAGATGCTGCTCGTCGCGCGTCACGCGGTAGGAGGGGCACATGACGCCGGCGTCGAACTTGCGGCAGGCACCGTTGTTGTTGCACATCTCCACGGCGCCCGCGAAACCGCCCCAGGCCGACCAGTCGAGCGCCGTCTTGTCGGCGTCGGTCGTATAGCCGGGCTTGAAGCGGAGCAGGCGGCGGTCGTCCATCCTCGGCGGATCGACGATCTTTCCGGGGTTCATGCGCGCCTCGGGATCGAAGGCCCGCTTGACCTCGCCGAAGGCCGCGACCATCTCGCGCCCGAACATGGCCTCGTGGAACTCGCTGCGCACCAGGCCGTCGCCGTGCTCGCCGGAGTGCGATCCCTTGTAGCCGCGCACCATCTCGAAGCATTCTTCGGCGATCGCGCGCATCGCCTTGACGTCCTTGTCGAGCTTCAGGTTGAGCACCGGGCGCACGTGCAGCGTGCCGACCGAGGCATGGGCGTACCAGGTGCCGCTGGTGCCGTGCTTGCGGAAGATCGCATCGAGCCGTTGGGTGTAGTCGGCGAGATCGTCGAGCGCGACCGCACAGTCCTCGACGAAGGAGATCGGCTTTCCCTCGCCCTTCATCGACATCATGATGTTGAGGCCCTGCTTGCGCACCTCCCAGATCGCCTTCTGGAAATCCGCATCGGTGGCCTCGACCACGGCGTCGGGGAAGCCGAGGTCGGCCATCGCCTCGCTCAGGTCCTTCAGGCGGCGCAGGTTGTCGACTGCGTCGTCGCCGGCGAATTCCACCAGTAGCAGGGCGTCGGGCGCGCCGCGCACGAAGCGCTCGACCGTGGCGCGGAACAGCGGGATCTCGCGCGACAGGGCGATCATGGTGCGGTCGACCAGCTCGACGGCGCTCGGCCCGAGCGCGACCAGATGCTTGGTCGCGGCCATGGCGTCGTGGAAGCTCGGGAAGTGGCAGACGCCGAGCGCGCGGTGCTTGGGGATCGGCGCGAGCTTGAGGTGGATGCGCCGAGAGGTCGCGAGCGTGCCCTCGGAGCCGACCAGCAGATGCGCCAGGTTGGGCGGCGTGCCGGCTGCGCGCAGATCGCCGCTGCCGTTGCCCGTGGCCGGCAGCAGGGCATCGACGTTGTAGCCGCCGACCCGGCGCATGACCTTGGGTAGGCGCGCCTCGATCGTCGCCTCGTGGCGCCGGCCGAGATCGAGCAGGCGGGCCGCCAGGTCGCGCTGGGGACTGGGCTCGTTCTCCCGCAGCACCTCCGGCGCGATCTCGCCGAATGTCATGGCCGTGCCGTCGACGAGCAACGCCTCGATCGCCGCCACGTTGTCACGCATCAGGCCGTAGCGCAGCGAGCGCGCGCCGCAGGAGTTGTTGCCGGTCATGCCGCCCAGGGTCGCCCGGCTGCCGGTCGAGACGTCGACGGGGAACCACA
>JAKSDN010000448.1 GCA_022360075.1 Kiloniellales bacterium
GCGTGCTTCATGATCAAGTCGCGCAGCTCGTCCGTTACCGGGAGAATCTCGAAAATACCCATCCGGCCCCTGTATCCGAGCTGAGCGCAGACTTCGCACCCCACTGCCCTATGGAGCACGATCTCGTTCTCAACGGCCAGCTTCCGTAGCTGCAAGCGATCAACAAGCTCGCTGGGTGCCCGATAGGGACGACGGCATTCGCGGCACAAAGTTCTGACAAGCCGCTGCCCGAGAACCGCGTTGACGGTCGAGTTCACAAGGTAGTCGTCAACGCCCATATCGAGTAGTCGAGTGATGGCGCCCGGCGCGTCGTTCGTGTGAAGCGTCGACAGCACAAGATGGCCGGTGAGCGCCGACTGGACCGCGATCTGGGCGGTTTCCAGGTCGCGCATCTCGCCGATCATGATGACGTCGGGATCCTGGCGCACCATGGAGCGCAGAACATTGGCGAAGGTGAGATCGATCTTGGGGTTCGCCTGAATCTGGGTGACCCCGAGCATCTCATACTCGATCGGATCCTCGACGGTGATGATCTTGCGTTCTCGCGTGTTGAGATAGTTAAGCCCAGTGTAGAGCGTGGTGCTCTTGCCGCTCCCGGTCGGTCCCGTGACCAGCAGAATGCCGTGATGCTGCGTCAGCGCGGCCAGGAAGCTCTTCTCCACATCCGGTGCAAAGCCCAAGGCCGGAAACTCGAGTACCACGGGACTGTGCTCCAACAATCGTATGACCGTCGTCTCACCGTGTAGATCTCGGTGGTCGCCGTATCATTAAAAAAAAAACCGATCACTCATCCGCATGCGAACCCGGCCATCCTGCGGTAGGCGCCGTTCGGCAATGTCGAGCTTCGCCATGATCTTGATCCGCGAGACGATGGCCGCCGCCAGCCGGGCCGGCGGCGGATCGACCTCTTGCAAGATCCCATCGATGCGATAACGGACGATGAGCCTGTTCTCGAACGGCTCGACATGGATATCCGAAGCCCTGGCTTCGAGCGCACGGTTAATCATCAGGTTCACCAAGCGAATCACGGGCGCTTCGCTCGCCATATCCCGGAGGCGCTGGATGTCGGCATCGCCTCCGGTGGTCGATCCAGCATCGACGCCGTCAACGATAATGTCGAACGAGCTGCGGCCGTTTCGATAGAGGCGCTCGTAGGCGGCTTCGATGTCGCTTTCCGTCGCCACGCGGGGCAGCACGGGCTTGCGGGCGACCAGCTCCATGGCTTCTATGGTGAACGTGTCGAGCGGATCGGCCATGGCGAGGACCAAACCGTTGGGACCGTCCGACAGCGGAATCACCTTGGATTCCCTAAGGAAGTTGTTCGACTCCTGGGGGATCGGGACGGGGCTCTTCGGATAGTCATCGGGGCCACAAAGCGGCAAACCCAGCTGAATCGAGAGAGCCTCAGCTCGGCTCGCCTCGTTGATCAGACCGAGCTTTGTCAAGATGGCGCCGAGCCGCTCGCCATGCTCACGCTGCGCATGCAGCCCGCGCCGCAGTCCGTCGCCGTCGAGCGCGCCAAGCTCGATCAGTATTTCGCCGATCTGTTTTGCCACGCCGGAGTGCTCATGCCGGTTGAATGGCAGACCCTGGAGCATGGAATATACACGATCGTCCCAGCGCCCTAGCCATCAAGTTGAAATCTGCTGCACAGTCTGACACGAGCTTAGCCCAAATCGTTGGATGATTGTGATCGCCTTCTCTTCGTTAAGGTGGCTCCATCGATCAGTTTGTTGACCAGATCTCAGAGATTCAGAATTTCAAGCTTCAATATGACTAAACGCGCGCCTCCTGTTTGGCGAACCTACGCCATTTTGCCGTTCGCCGTGACCTACCGCTGCGCGTTAGCGAAGATCCGATAAAACCCAGGCGGTGTGGACTCGATGGCGCTCGCCGTAGGGAGCTCGACTGTTCCGGAGACCGGATACCAGTGCTGCGCCGACACTAACCACACGAATTAAAGGAGGTCGGCCCGCGGCAACGATGGTGGGTTCGGCACGATCATCTGGATCTCAGCACGGTAGATCGACGACCTGGTCACCGCGCGCGTCCAGGCCGTGACCGGGGCGTACAAGTGGAAGGAGAGTCTACTCTCCGGTAAGGCATCGTCGATTTGACCGGTCGCGAGCGACAACGGCCTCTCGGCGCGATACGTCGGCCGCCTTCTGCGCCTGGGATTCCTCGCACCCGACTTCGTCGAGGCCATCCTCGACGGCGCTCAAACGGCCGAGCTGGAGCTTGAGCGACTGATCAAGGGCATCCCGATCGGCTGGCCACAGCAGTGAAGGGCCCTGGGAATCCCGCGAGGCTGAACCCCGAAGCAGAATAGACTTCCCGAGGACCGCCTTCCTCGCAAAAGCGGATAGTCAAGTATCTTTGTCCACCGCATCGCCTGCCGCGTTGTCGACGCCATACGCAAACGGGACCGCGAAATCGGCCGGGGGAGAAAGTGAGCACGAAGGACCAGACATGGCCGAGACACCTGGTTCTCTCGGTCTCTCGCTCGCACGCTGGGCCAGCGCAAAAGCCCTCAGACCGCCGCGAGTGAGGCCGGCAGCTCGAACCTCACTCGGATTGCCTGCGACTTAACGGACTTGGTGGCAGAGAGTTCGGGACGAAGTCCGACCTCGCAGCCGCGCGAGGGGCTGGTCGGCGGCATCGCGCATCACGAAAAGAATTGGCGGAGGGGATGGGATTCGAACCCACGATACCGGTTTCCCAGTATAACGGTTTAGCAATGCGAGCTTGGCCGTTCGATCCGATCATAGGCTGTACTGCCTTGTGTTATAGAACAGTCACTTAGACTCCTGCCGAGGCGATCCAGTGTCCCGAGCTATTTTCCCGTGACACCGCTTCGGTTTGCAATTTGGTTTGCATTCTAATCGGCACTGACGGGAGGACGGGCATCAGTCCGCGCCGTTCGCCTAACCGAACCAAGTATCTCAAGCAACTCATGACGGTGGTGTTCAACACCTCCAGGCGCTGAACCGGGAAACCATCGCTACGACCAATCATAAGGTCGGTCTGGCGGACTATCTCAGCCTTTGGCAGATGGCCCTCACCGGAGGGATACGCCGGTGCCACCAACTCCTCACTAATTTCGCGATACATACCCTACGTCGTCGGCTCAGCCGCTCCAGCTTACAACCGGTTGCAATGAGAGCTCTTTCCGATGCGCTCCGCAGTGCCTCGGGAGCATGAGCCGCCGCCGGCTTCGGACAGCTTTCGAAAGGGATTCGTTCCCCGAAAGTCTCGTGATCCGCACGTTGTTGTCGATCGCGGGTCCGAATGCACCCGCGTTCTGGGTCGCGAGGGCGATCATGGTCGTCCTGTCCGTAGCCGTGAATGAGAAGACCCTTTCCGCCCACCCCATGTTCATGGACGAGAGTCCGGTGATGTCGGAATCAGACAACTTGGACCGATCGCCAGCATCGACGCAGAGCGTCTTGATCGTCGGAGTACCACCAGTATTGGCCGCCAGGTCAAATCGTGCCTCGTAGCGATCTCCGATCGTGGTGAGCAGGGCTTGGCCGACGCCCCTTCCGACATGCCGTCGACTTTCGCTTTACATCAGGGCCTGATTGGCGCGTCGGAGATCACCCACATCGGATCGTTGGACTGTTCGGCGCCACTGGTACCCAGGATACCAGTAACGTTCGAAGGTGACAGGTCACCCACCTCCTGACCCGTTCCTTCGTCCATCCGCCAGTAGCCCACCAGACCGGGTTCCGTCCCAGTCAAAGAACGGTCCATCGTCTCCTGGATCTCCTCGGCAGTCCGAGCGAAGTCCCAGAAGCGAATCTCGTCAATCTCGCCGGAGAAGAAGGCCTGTTGGCCATTGAAGAAAGTGATCGCACCAGCAGTCATCCAATTCGAGGGGCGAAACGAGACGCCAGACCTTTCATTCACCAGCTGCCCATTCACGTAGAGCCGCTCCGTATCTCCATCAAATGTACCAGCGACATGGGTCCACAAATCCTGTATGTCTGCATCATGGGAAATGACATTGCTGTTGCCGCAACCGTTCGGATTGACGTCGTAGACCAATCGACTCCCACCACCAGACAGGGCCACTCCGAATGTGCAACCTTGGCCCGGTCCGGCGAGCTGACCCACGATGATGCCCGACGAAGTCGAGGCGGGCTTGACCCAGGCTTCCAGAGTATTGCGAAACAACGGCGTCACCCGACCGAATGTTACGAGGTCGTTGGTGCCGTCGAAGCTTAAGGCCGTGCCCGCGCGGAAGACCGCGACTTCGATCATTCCGACATCGGTGCTGCCGCCCAATACGGGAGTTACCGAGCTAGAGCGACCCGTCGCCTCTTCGCCGTCGATCAGGGCGTCGGCCTCGACATCGATGCGGCCGGGCGCGGTCGGCACGTTCGCAATGGAGAAGCTTCCGTCCAGCCCCGTGGTGTCGAAGAACGAATCGTCGACCGAGACAGTGGCACCGGCGACTGGATCGCCGTCCATGTTGACGACTATGCCGATCACGGTGGTCAGTGGGTCGGGAATCACGTCGACCGTAACTTCTTCAGCGACGCCCACACTCCCGCCGAGATCGATGGCCTCAGCGCCCAGCGTGAGCGCCGTCGCGCCGAAGGGCACCGTGAGATTGAACTGGTAGGGCGCCGAGGTATCCGTGGAGACCACGGCACCGTCCACGATGAAATCCACGCTGGCGACGGCCACGTCATCGGTGGCTTCGACGACGATCGGGAGCGAGGCCTCCTCGACCACGGTCTCGCCAGATGACGGCATAGTGATCGCCACGGTCGGCGGGATCTCACCATCGTCCTCCAGGGCCAGATACTGCCCAACGTAGAGACGGCTGCTGTTGCCGACTGCCGCCGTCAGATACACGAAGCTCCCATCGACGGCGATACCGGTGCCGTTATCGTCTCTGAACTGCCTGAAATCCAGGATGAAGCTCGGAATCGGGCTGGTCGGATCGATCACATCGATGATTGGGACTCCGTTCACGAAGAAGATATCCGCGCCGAAGGTGAAGTCGTTCGCCAGGGCGACGTCCACGAGCAGGCCACCCTGGGTTGGGGGTGTTGAAGTAACGACTATCGGGTCTTCTGGGTCCGCGAGGTCGACAATGGTCAAGCTGCTGGCCAGGTCCGCGACTAGTGCGAAGTCGTCCTGCAGAGCCACGTCGCGCGCGTCTCCGGTATCGACCGTGCCCACAATGCGCGGATCGGCCAGGTCGCCTGAGAGATCTACGACCTGGAGGCCGGCCGCCCCGTCGGCCACGACGGCAAGCGTCAAGTCTTCCCGGACGGCGACGCCTTGCGCGCTGCCGGGCGTGTCGACGCCATCAACGAGGCTCGGTGCAAGCGGATCGCCGACCGCGACGATCTGGAGACCGAAGGCGCCATCGGCGACGAAGGCCAGGTCCCCGACCACGACCACATCGAGCGCGGTCCCCGGCGTATCGAAGGCCCCCACGATCTCAGGCTCCAACGGATCGGCAAGATCGACGATCTGAAGACCGGAGACGCCGTCGGCCACGAAGGCGAAGTCTCCAACGACTTTGACGTCGCTGGCATTTCCAGGGGTATCGACGTCGGCCACAATGATGGGCGCAACGCGGTTCGAGACATCAACGACCTGGAGGCCCGCGCTGCCCGCGGCCACGAAGGCGAAGTTCCCGCTGACATCGACGTTGTTGGCGAAGCCCGGGATGTCCACGAACGACAGGGCTTCGGGTGAGAAGCTTCGGACCGTGATCCGCGCCTCGTCGGAAAAGCCGCTGTTTCTGGCGGTGACGGTGCAGGTGCCGTCAGCGCCGGCGAAGACCCGCCCGCTCGCAGCGCCGAAACTGCAAATCGTGATGTCACTGGAGCTGTAATTGGTTCCCTTGCCGGTGGAGGTGAGGTCGATGTTAGTGCCATCCCTCAGTTGCCCGGCGACCGTCAACTGTCGCGAGGCCTCGCCGATAATCGTGTTGAATGTCAGCACGAAGACCGCTGGCGTGACCTCCAGCGACGTCAGGGCTTCGGCGAGGTTGAAGCTATCCGCATCGGTCGGGTCGCTGCCGGTCGCGATCTCGAGCGCATCGCGAATGCCATCGCCGTCGCTGTCGGGCAGCAGCGGGTTGGTCACGAAGCCGTCCTCGCCGGCAGTCACCTCTTCCCCGTCCGCGATCGTGTCGCCGTCACTATCCCCGTTGTTCGGATCGGTGCCCGCATTGAACTCCGACAGGGCGGTCAGGCCGTCACCGTCCTGGTCCTCCTGCGCGTCCACTGGGTCGTTCGGGTTGAGTCCGTTCGCCAGCTCGTAGTCGTCGGGCAGGCCGTCGCCATCGCTGTCGCCCGAGGTCGTGACCGTCACCTGATGGATAGCCACAGCCCCTTCGAGGCGCGCCGTGATGAGAGCGGTGCCGGGCGAGACGGCCGTGACCAGCGCCCCCTCGCTGATGCTCGCGATCGCGGGGTTGCTCGAGACGAAGTTGATGCCGGGATCGTCCGTCACATCGCGGGAAGTCTGGTCCGGAAAGGCTGCGATGATGGAAAGCGAGAGGTTCTCCCCGACGCTATCGAGCAGCGATGGCCCCGGCGGATCGAATTCCAGGGACGCCGGGATCGGGTCCGGCTCGCCGAATTTAAACTCGCCCGTCCGGACAACGCTGTCACGCGCGACGGTGAAGAAGTCCGTCTGTCCGGAGACCGCCTGGCCCTCGCGGATACAGGTCGCGCGCGCCCGGATACGGCCCATGGTGGACGGCACGTTGGGCATGGACCAACCGCCGTCAGGGGCGACCTGGACGGTGCGGTTGAGGATGCTAACGAGGCAGGTATCGTCGAGTTGCTGGGCTAAGGCCGAGGCTGTGAAACCGAAGACGCTCACACTAAGCGGAGCACATACTGCAATCCAGTATAATCCTCTGACTGTCATCGTGGGCCCCGAACTAATTCTTCCATTCTTGGGCAATGCCGGATGTACCGACTTCGATTATTTGAGATTTTCTTCGCGCGTAGTTGGGCTGGTTGCCGAACTTGGAATCCCATATGCCCACATTGGTGTTCCGTAAGATGAAGAACAAACTGATCTGCACGCGGATAGGCTCGTCGCTTCGAATACAGATACGGCGCGCGTTTGTTGCCCATCGGTAAGAATAAATTCGGCATCGAAGAAATGCCTTTGGGAACGACTGAGAAAGCGCAGCAGAGCGCATGGACGTATCAGCGTTTGACGAGTATTCTGGCCCCGATTCTGCTGCAACATCCACGTACGCCGGCACTAGTATGAGAACCGTCGTGGCACGTTTGTGTCGCAACTTTAATCTGCGAATATCTGAAATGCTGATCACCTTTTGGTTGACAACCTCTGCATCTATGGAACCAAGCAGCGGCGGATGTTGGGGTTGCAAGCGCCTCCGGCATCTTGTGTGACTAAGGGTGCGGCCTGCGTTCTCAATGTTTCCGCACGGCGTTGCTCGATTTGCTTGAGCTCGATGTTCCGTCGTCGCGTTTCCACCATGGTGCCGAGAATTCCAGGAATGTCGCCGAAGCCCACGTCGAATTTTTCCGAGAACTCCAACGTAGCCACCACAGTTTTGAACGTCGATAGACCGAGGTCCTTGATGGTGTCTACCCTACTTAGACGCGCCAAAAACTTGCTTGCGGCCATCAGACTTTTCGCCCTTTCCTGCAGACCGAGTGCTCGGGACCACTCCTTCAAGGTCACGAAACCCTTCGTGCCTTGCTTTACAATTCCTGCTGGAATTTCTTTGCCGCCGATTTTCCGGAAGGTACGCGCAAAGGACTCGAACTCCGCTTTAGAGAACTTCTGGTGTTGCTCAACCAGCCTCTGCAGCAGACCCTCAGTTGCGCCTTTGAGTAGACGCTGGTTACTCTGGATCTCTGCCAACCATTCCTTCCACAAATCACCGGCAAGGAGATGCCGCCGACCTGCCAAACTCAGCTTTTCATTGTCTTCGGAGCCAGCAGAGCCATTGCGCTTCTCGGTTCCCATTGGATCATCGAAGTTGATCGGATTACTCTTGACATATTCATATAGCCCCATGCCATCGATGTATCCTTTCGGATCTCGCTGAAGGAATCGACCCCGAGCCGGATCATAGAATCGAGCTCTGTAGTAGTAGACATCACTCTCTGGATCGTGTCGGCGGCCCGTGAAACGATATGGGTTGTCCAAAGTGCTGCTCGAGACCTCGGTCGTCCCATTCGCTGCGAGCACCGACGTCTCCCCATAGGCCCCGTAGCCGTACCGCTCGATGGCAGTTCCCGCATCGTCGCTGAGTGCGCTAACCGAGCCGATGGAGTTCTCATGATAGAAGTAGCTCTCGCCTCCCGTGACCAGCTCTAGCACTTCATCGATGCCACCGCCGTACACGAACTGTTTTGTGATCACGTCAGCGTGGTCACGTTCTTCGATGACCTGAGCATCGCTGTAGATGTATCGGGTCTCGCCTGAATCCAACTCCTTGCGGATCCTGCGGTTAAGCGCGTCGTAGACGTGTAATGCGATCAGGTTACCTGCGCTGTCGGCTACGCGCACGAGACGGTTGTGCACATCGTAGGAGAGCCGGCGATGGCCGTCGTCCAGCAGGTTGCCGTTATCGTCGTGGATCTGGGCGACGCCGTCCAGGATCTCGTACTCATTCATCACATTTGGCTGGTAGGTGATCGTCTGCTGGTCGCTCGCGAGCGTGTCCCTGTTGCCCACACCATCGAGAGTGTAGGCGCTTGCCGACACGCCAGTTAGCGTCTCCACGTCGGCATTGGTGTTGTCATTGTTGACGATCCCGGCGATGTCGTCAGGGGAGACTTCGGCCTGTGTGCGCGTCAGTCGATAGGCGGAGTCGTACTCGTAGACGTCGGCCGACGCGAGAAACTGGTCCAGCTCGTATCGGCGGTTCCCCATTTTATCGTATGCATAGGCATAGCCTGCCAACAACGTGTCTTCGGCGTCCACATGGCGCATCTCGACGACGCGCTTGATACCGTCGTAACCGGCATCGGTGCCGAACTCGTCGTGGAACAGCAGGCGCGTGCCGTTCGCATAGCTGCGCTCCAGCACCCGACTTGGGCCGATGTACGAGTAAGCGGCAATGTCCAACGGGCTGCCCGCGTTATGTAGGGTCGACAGGCGGTCCAGCTCATCGTAGGTCATCTCGAGCTGGCGACCGTTGGGGTAGCTAAGCCCCAGTCGGTTGCCGACGCCGTCGAAGCGGCTTCCCACCTCGACGCCGTTCTGCACTTCGGCGATGGGACGGCTGAGCGAGTCGTAATGGAGCTGCACGTCGCTGTCGTCGGTCGTTGTGGACGGGTCGTTGTCATCGGTGGCGCGGGTGCGTCGGGACAGGCCGTCATATTCGAAGCGCTGCTCGGTGGTGCCCTCAACGCCGGCGGCCCGATTGACGTCCTTGCGGACGAGGCGATTTATGCCGTCGTAGCTGTTGACGCAGATCGTTCCGTTCTGGTCGACGTAGCGGATCAGGTTGTCGTCGCGGTCGAAGGTATACTCCTTCGTGGTCCCGTCTTCGAAGGTCTCGCGGACGCGCCGGTCGAGCGCGTCGTAGCCATACTGGGTGACATTGCCGTTGTCGTCGGTCTCCGCCACCAGTCTGGAGTTTCGGTCCCAGTCGTACTCCCGCGAGATCCGGCCGTCAGGATTGGCGTCGTTGCCGCTGTCGATCGAACCCGCGCCGGTGCCGCCGAAGCGCAGGTCGACGACGTCGGAAAGCTTGCGGTTTATGCCGTCGTAGGTGTGCGTCGTGGTATTGCCGAGCGGGTCGGTCGTTTCGATGAGGTTGTCGCGGCTGTCGTAGCGAAAATCCGTGCGGTTGCCGAGGTTGTCGATGGTCACGGTCCGCCGGTCGAGGCTGTCGTACTCAAAGTTGGCCACGAAGGTCTCGTCCGGCACCAGGCCTTCAGGGCTGCGCTCAAGCTCGGTGATTTCAATCACGTTGTCGTTGCCATCATAGGTCTTGCGAATCTCGTTGTCCAAGTGATCGATCTCCACGATGGGACGATCCGCGCCGTCATAGGTCGTACGGCGTTGATGGACATTGTCGTCAAGCACCCGCGTTAGGCGGCTACTCCGGTCGAACTCGCTGCGCGTGGTGACCCGTCCGTCGTTGGGGGTTAGAGGGCCTTCAGGCCCGACGGTGCGGGTGTTTGCGAACAGTAGCCGGCTCGTCTCGAACTTGCGGCTCAGCTCGTCGTAGCGGTGCTCGGATTCGCTCAGCAAGACGTTGCCAGCGCCGCTGTTTCCCGGAGGGCTGGGGCCACCGTCAAGGCCGAAGCTCTGCTCGCGGATGACATTGCTGGCCGGGTCGTAGCGATACGTCATGAGGTTGCCGACTGCGTCCACGCTTCGCCTCTTCCGGTCGAAGCCGTCGTAGGTCACGACGGTCGACTCGCGCAGGCCGTCGCCGTTGTTGTCCTCCGCGTCCACGGTCCTTTCGAGATTGCCGTTGCCGTCGTAGGTGAAGGTCTGCGTGCTTGCATCGGCCGAGCCGGCGCCCCGCGTCCGTCGGAACAGGAGATCGCGCTCGTCGTAGACCTGCTCGATCACGTTGCCCTCGGGCAGAGTGGTCCGTCCCGGATTCTCGTTGCGGTCGTAGCTATAGCGGGTCGTGATGATCTCGCCGGCGGCGATCTCTTCGGTCTTCGTGATGCGGTTGTCGAGGATGTCGTACTCATAGGTGTAGGTGACCGAGGCATCCAGGCCTGGGCCGTTGGTGTCGACGTTCTGGATCTCCTCGCGCACGACGTTGTCGTTGGCATCGTAGATGAAGGTGTGCTCGAAGTTGAAGGGCGCCTCCGAGATCTTCCGTTCCACCTGGTTGAGCGAATTGACGACGTATCGCGTGGCATTGCCTCGGCCGTCCGTGGTCTCGATGACGTTGCCCACTTGGTCGTAGCGCCATCGATTGCTGATCTGCGTCAGCGCGGCCGTGCCCCGACGGCGTTGATGCGTGCGGCTGTCCCGGACGACCTCGCTGCGGTAGCCGCCGGTGTCGGTCGCCAGAAACGGCGTCGGTGTGCGATTGCCGTCGCCGTCCGGGTCACGCTCCGGGTAGTAGAAGGTCTCGTCGACGTTGCCTTCGGGGTCGATCTCAGCCGTCAGTTGGCCAAATCGGTTGTAGATGAACTCGGTGATCACCTCCTGGGTGAGGTCGCCCTCTATGCCCGCCTGCTGGGACCCCGAAAGGAGATTCACGGTCGGGGCAACACGACGAACGACGTTGCCGTTCCGCTGACTTGTCGTGCCGTCAGCGTTCAAGTCGCCGAGTGCCATGGAGACGCCTGCCGCCGCGAGCGCCGCCGCGACTTCGGCCACCGGACGGTTCATTGCGGCCGCGAGCGCCGCAGTGTTCCCACCCTCCTGGTAGTCGAAAATGTTTCGCGTCCTGTATCGATTGGCAGACGTGGCACCGCCGTTCTGGGGCACATATGAAGGATCGTTGCCGCGCGCCTCGACGACCGAGCGCACCTGATTGTAGATAGGCTCATAGGTGTAGGTGGTCCGGATTCGAGTCTGATCGCCGCCCCGCGAACCGGGCCGCCTGGTCTCCGATCGCAGATTGCGCTGCTGCAAGCGGTCTGGATTGCTCGTGTCATAGACGTACTCGACGCGATTTCCTTCGGGAAGTGTTGTGCTCAGTCTATGTCCGTCCTCATCGTAGGTATGCGTGGTAACGAATACGGCCGGGTCGGCAGGGTTAACGTTGCGGTTCGTTTCGCGACGTTCTTCAAGCAGGTTTCCACGACCGTTGTGAATGAGGACAGTTCGGTTGCCCTTGCGGTCGACGACAACGGTCTGGTTTCTTGGCAAAGTCGGATCGTACGGCTGCCGTGGTGCGTTCTCGTTCAATTCCGTGTAGGTGAGCTGGCTCACCTGTCCAGCTGTGCCTTGGCGCTGATTGATCACGCGATCGAATGCGTAGCTCGACGTGCTCGTCTCGTAGGTCATCTCCAAGTAGCGTTGACCTTTCGGATCGATGATCGCCGTAAGATTGTGGTTGAGGCGCTCCAGCTTCGGATTGAAGATCGCGAAGGGGTCGTGGAAGTACTCATATCTGGTAGTCTTGCCGGACGTGAAATCATTCCCCGTCGACGTGCGAACCACTAGCGGGGTGCGCGCTTTCACTAGGTTGCCATGTTGGTCGTAGGTGAAGCGAACGCGACGGCCAGCGAAATCGGTCACCGTTGTAAGACGGCCGCGATCGTTGTAGCCGAACCGGATGACGCGCCCGAGTGTGTCGATCACACGGTCAAGCGGTCTGCGGAGACCAAGCGGCGTGTCTTCCTGATAGATGTAACGCATTCTGTTCCCGTGGCGATCCTCACGGGCGACCAGGCGGGCCGGTCGGGTGATGCCGCCACGGCTGAAATGAGTCTTGAAGCCGTCGAAGTTGCGGATTGTGTAACTGCCATCAGGGTTGCGCCACAGCTCGTCGAAGAATCCCTCCGGCGACCTAAAGCGTCCACCGCCCAAGCTCTCGTAAATGTCGATTCGGCTGAAGCCGTTCGAGCGGATCACTATCTTCGAGTTGTTGCCTGGGAAAATGAGCTTTTCAGAATGGTTATGCTCCCAGTTGTGCCCTAATACTCCATTGTTTTCGAAACGGCTGCGGTAGGTGCGCTTGAATTCGAAGTCGAAGCCTCGTCCGGGAATCCTCAGATCGGTGGTCTCGATCAGGAGCTCGCCGGAGAACATCAGGATCGGATCGAGGCCCTGGTCGGTTGTTGTCTTGGTCGAGTGCTTGTTGCGTTCGTGTGGCAAGTCTGACGTCGTCGGTTCGCCGGATACGTGGATGGGCGGCGTGGTGGGCAGCGGCGTCTGCTCGGGCTCGTCGGGGCCCCCATCGCGACGGTCGCTTTCGTCGGTTTCGTCTGGGAACTCCGGATCTATGGGACCGCCATTTTCTGAGCAGCGCAGATCAGGAACGCAGTCGCCGTTTCGGCAAATCGTGCACTCCGGACACGGCTGGTCGCAGGTCCCATCACCTTCGCAAGCCGGATCAGGTATGCACTCAGAGTCCTCACAGACTAGGCAAGTGCCACAGGCTGGGTCGCAGGTGCCGTCGCCTGGACCCTCCGGAGGTACGCAGGGCTCGATGCGTGGTCTGTTCGGATCCGAGTTCGTCGGCGTGGCGCTCGGCACGCACTGTTTCGTCGCGGGATCACAAACCTCGCAGAAGGGACAGAAACCATCGCCACATGGAACATTGCACTGATTGTTGGTGACGATGTTGCAATCGCAATCAGGCGCCTGACAGTCCAGGCACTTTGGACAGTTGTGCAGACACCCGGTTCCCTCCGGCTGGCTGCCACAGTGCCAGCCGGATTTGACAACACCCACGCCGGGATCCGACTCGATCACCGCACCATCCGCACTGACGGTGCCCAAGCCAATGGTGACAAACTCCTCCAGGTCGTGATCAAAGGAGTACATCTCGACCTGGGCGCCCGGCGGATGGCCGTCGACGTTGGGCAGGGTCAGCGGGGCCGGCGGGTCGAAGACCACGTTGGCGGGTTGGATGGTGATGATGAACTGCGGCTGCATACCGTTCGGCGGAGGCATGGGAACCTTGTTGGCGTTGACCACCGTCACGGACAGCTCGCCGACGTTCGAGCCGTCGGGGAAGGTGGCGGAGCCGGCCTTGACTGTGAGCTTGAAGCCGGGGATCTCGGGCAGGGCGTAGTCGACGTCTTCCGCGCCGACCATCCTCGCATTCTCCATATCGAGCGCGACCAGGTAAATCGGAGCCGGCAAGGGATTGTCAACTCCGGGCACTGTCACCAGGCTGAAGGATAAGGTCGGCCAGACGCCGGGCACGGTTGCGGTGCTGCCATCGGCGATCAGGTGCAGGGGCCCAACGGGCACGCCGGCGAGCTGGAATTGTCCCTCCTCATCGGCGACCGCTTCGTCGTCGCTGTCCTCGATTCGCAGCGTCACGCCGGGGATCGGGTTGTCTTGGTTGTCGAGCACGATACCGGAGATCCGTGTCTGGGCAGGGTCTCCCGGCACGAAGCCGGAGGCGGTGAAGCCGGCAAAGGCGCTTGTCCCGGCCAGGGTGACGGCGACGCGGTACAGGTCCAACCCCGGATCCTGGCCCAATATGAACTGGGCGCGCGCCCGGCCGTCGCTGTCAGTAGTTGTCTGGAGCACTCTGTCGCCATTGGAGAAGCTGCCGCCCTGCGTAACCACAGCGAACTCGACCTCTGCGCCGGCGATGAGGTTCGAGCCGGCGTCGGTGACGGCTACGACCAGCGGCTGCGGCAAGGCCTGGTTGACCGCGCCGCGCTGGTTGTTGCCGGCGACGACGTTGATCTTGTCGCCGGGGATCGAGTCAGCCACTGCAAAGAACAGGGCTTCACCCTTGAAGCCGACGGCGCTCGCGCGGACCTGATGGTTGCCAATCCCCGCGCGCGCGCCGAGTCGGTACTCGACGCGAGCGAAGCCATCCGCGTTCGTTGGAACGACTAACGCGCGGGCTTCGCTGCCAACGCCATTCCGCACCGCGCCGTCGCCCAGGATGACGCGGAAGACCACGTCCCGGTTCGCGACCGGAATGCCCTGCCCGCTCAGCAGTTGGACCACCAGGGGCTCAGGAAGCACGCCGCCGATTGGCCCGGTTTGGTCCTGCCCGGACACGAGCTCAATCATCGGCCGATCGACCAGCGGCTCGAACCGGCCCTCGACCATGGTCGAACTCGTGTTTCCGGCACGGTCCGTGGCCGTAACCTCTATCTCGTTCGAACCTTGGACCAGCGGGACCGCCTTTGCGTAGTAACTGCGATTGGCGACCTGCGCCGGAATGCCGTTCACCAGAACTTCGACGTCGTTGCTGTTGACCGTGCCCGCTACGATGTCGTTGATCATGCCTGCCACGGCAATCGTCGGCTGATGCGAGACGAAGTCGTCCCGAGGGGAGTCGACCGTTGCGATCGGCGCCTGGGTGTCGAGCGTCGCTTGGATGCTGGCGGTACCCACCCGGTCCAGATCATCGATGGCGACAGCCGTGATGGTGTTCTCGCCTTCCTCGATGGGGATCATCGCCGTCCAAGCCTGGCCGGTCATGATCGCAGCTATGCCATTGACCATGACGGTAGCGTTCGTGTCATCCACGGTACCTGAGACTTCGATCGGACTGGCGTTGAACAGGCTGAAGTTCGGCGGCGCCGTGATCGACACCTGAGGCAGGCTGTTGACGAAAAAGTCCACCTCGGCGGATGCGAGGTTGCCGGCCAGGTCCTCGAGCAGAACCTCGAGCCGCACGTCGCCCTCGGGCAGCGGGTTGACCGGCCTGCAGGTGGCACCCCCCGGCCGCAGGTCGCAGTCAGGAGCGATGACCTCATCGTTCATGAAGAAGGCCAGCGTAGAGGTGTCGACACCACTGTCGTCATCACTGTAGGTCAACTCGATCAGCGGACGGTTCTCGAGAACGTCGCTGGCGTCGGCTGGGCTTACGATCACCAGTGTGGGTGGCTCGATATCCTGGGGGCTAACCTCCAGGGTGACGAAAACCTCGTCCTCGCCCACGTTACCGGCCGGGTCCCTCGCCGTGGCGGTGATGAAATTGGGCCCCTCTGTCAAGGGAACGCCCGTCACTTTGAACGTCCCGTTGGTCATCGTTGCCGGGATCCCGTTGACCTCCACGGTAGCGGTCTCGTCGTCCACGGTGCCGGAGACCATGATCGGGCTGCTGCTGAATTCCGCACCATCCTCGGGATCGCTGATCTCGACGATCGGAGGAATTGTGTCGGGAGGTGGGAATGTCTGCCCGAACGCCGCGACAACAAAGTTGATGTCATCCATATCGACGTCACCGTCGCCATCGGTGTCGGCGATTGTGCATTGCTGGACGGCATTGGGGTCCTGCCCCATGCAACTTCCAACCATCGAAACGTCGAGGATGTTGACGATCCCGTCGTCGTTCAGGTCGGGATCAAGCGCTTGAGCGCTCGCGCTGCCCTGCGCCAGGACGAGCCCGAGGCTTAGAGAGAGGAAACCGACGAGTAAGCTGACCGAAGGCATATCGCCTCCCACCGGTCAAAGCCCTACCTGGACGGTTTCTTAGCTGCTTGCTCCTATCCTGGATGTTCCGTTCGCCTACCTGTCGATCGTTGCGTCTTTCGTCCTCGCGGGCACCGCCTGTCCCTGCGCCGGATCCCCGCCAGCGTGAGCAGGCCGACAACAAAGAGCGCGACGGTAGAGGGTTCTTGTGCCGATCTCACGGTGACACTGCCGTCGTTCACGGCATCGACGGCAATCGGAACGCCAAAGGGAGCCGACAAGACAACGTCATTGAGACCCAGCAGGCTCACCCCTGCAGTCAGCGCGGTAAAGCCAATGCTCGCCAGAACGCCGGAGCCAACCGCGCCGATCGGCAACAGAGTCGCCTCGGCAAACATTACCTCGGGTGGCGTCAGATCAATCTGGACGACAATGCTCGGCGCGAGGAGAAAACCGCCGTCAACGACTCCCGTGGCCATGAGGATCGCGGGATCGAAGCCAAGATCGAGTTCGAAGGCGTTCAACGTCGAACTCGCCTCGACGCCCGAGATCACGATGTCGACGGAGAACATGTCCCCAGGATTGACCTCTAGACTGGTCTGTACGCCCGCCGTCGAGGGATCCGTGTCCACGGACACGATCGGCACAGCTTTGGCCAACCCAGGGCTTATCACGGCCAGCGCCGCAGCCAGCAAGCACGATAACGATACGCGATGCCGCATTCCCCGCCCCCTTGTCCTGCCAAACCGCAGTCCGACAGGAGCCTGAAATGCCTTTGTCAAAAGTACCGGAGCCCCGTCAGCCCCTCTTTTCGGCCGCCTTGCTCGCCCCCGTATGTACGCCAACGAAGTATGCGGCGTTCTTTTCACCGCAACAAGCATTAATTGAAAATGTCCCTGGCATAGTTTGCCTCACGCAGGGAAAGCAGCGTTCGTAGGAACCTCTCAACCATCGCTTTCAGGCTCCCAAACACCATTGATCTTGGGAAAACTTCCGATTGGAGGCGTGGAGCGACGTTCAAACCACCGAGCCTTCAGCGGGTTCGGAGCAGCCCTTTATACGATTGTGTCGGAGACTCGGATGCCGACTATCCGGCGACAAAAACACCTTGCCCAAAACAGAGGGCAAATCTGGATCCAAAACCGCTCAACCCAATCATGCGTTCTGCACTGTGCAATCCGAGCAGATATGCGCCCCAATCCTTGGCCTCACTCTCGCCGAACGAAATCACCTACAATCTGGGCAATCCTTCGGACCTCATCGCTCCGCAAACCAATGGTCATCGTCAGGTGCTTACCCGACAAGGCGACCACGTCGTAGCCAGGCCTCGACAGGCTGTGTGAACAGTTCCAGGGGCAAGTTAGGACGCTTCGCGAGGCCTGGTTCGGTGCCTGACCACTTCGAGCAGCGATCGCCACGCCCATCTACTAGCCCCCTTCCTCCTCTGTGCCTATGTGGCCAAGCGTAATATGGTCAGCTCATAGGCCGGATCCTCGAAAGGAGGCAACTAACGCTGAGACCTGGCTTCTAGGGAGCTCAAGCTCAGGATCCCAAGGCTGGCTTTGCTCAGTCACTCAACAATCCGTTTGCTTGAGTGACGATCAATTGCGAATGGAGCTGGTTCGCCTCGCTCGCTCAAGGCCGAAACCAGGACCAAACAGGGTTAACATTTTCAGCCTTCGAGCGACGTCCTCACGAATGGCAATTCCGAAGACTGAAGCTTCAACAAACCGGCTCACGAGCCGCTCGTCCATGTCGCCGCAAGCGTTGGCTGGAGCTGATCCAGAATTGGCTGTGGAAGGTCTTGTTCAGACCCACTGGGTGGGCTGAATGCTGCCATGGCGTTGACCAACTGCTGAACGTCCGCTTCGTAAAGAAACAAGCCGCCGGCCGTTTCGAACTGATCAAGGCGATTGCTCGGCGCGCCATACCAGTCTTGGACGAGTACAGCATCCTGCTCGCCAACGATCTGGACCTTTAGATCGTTTCCTGACTGGGTAAACCAGAGCTGGTCGTGCGCGATCCCATGCTTGAAGGACAGGGTATCGGTAGTTCCAGCATCGGCCGCAACATTGTCGACCGTATCCAAACCATCGCCGCGCCCGAAGCGATAGACATCGTCTCCTGCGCTACCGATTAGGAGATCATCTCCTGACCCTCCCCCAAGGATGTCGTCGCCGGCCCCACCTTCGAGCGTGTCGTTGCCATCGCTACCGCGTAAAACGTCGGTTACCTGAACCGAGAAAGTCCGTGTCGAGTACCTGACCCCGGAATCAACCGTCGCAACGACCACCTCGTGACTTGCCGCCGTGTCATAATCGAGTGTAGCGGTTTCGGCCAGAGATAGGGTACCTAGTTGCGGATCGATGACAAAGCGACCTCCAGCATCATCGACCATTCGATAGGCGAAACTTACGCCAGGTTCAAGCGGGTCGCTGGCGGAGACAGTTCCAACCATTGCGCCACCAGAAGCGTCTTCCAAAATGGTCGCGCTATCTAGCGTCATCGAAAGCGGCTCAACCGTTAGATCGAAGTCCTGCCCAGTACTCTCCCCACGGCTGTCTGTGGCCGTGATCCTCACCCTGATCTGATCGGCGTCACCGTCTCCGGGACGACCATACAAGCTCTCTCCATCGAACGTCAGCCAATTCGGCAACGACAACCCGTTCGACAGCGCGACCGAATAACTCAATTCGTCATCCAAGTCGGGATCGGTGAACGCGTTTTCGGGAAGATCAAGAGCGTAAGCCTGCCCTTCATAAGCGGTTTGCGAAGCGATCGACGTTGCAACAACAGGCGAATTGTTAAGTCGAACGACATTATCTGAAAAGACCGCTTCCTCCACACCAACAAGCGTATCGACTCCGTCGGAAGCGATCCCAACTCCGTTGACATGATCGATGGTCCAAACCTTCAGACTCGGATCAAACGAGATCGAATACTCGGAAAGATCGTCGTTGTAGACGGCGACATCGTAGCCGTCACCGCCATCAATGCGGTCATTGCCCGCACCTGCCCGCAGGCGGTCACTCCCTTCACCCCCAGCCAACAAGTTATCGACTTCATTGCCGGTTAGTACATCGTCACCGGAGCTGCCGATGAGTGTTTCGAGATTAGAGAGCGCGACCTCAACACCAGTTCCGTCCTTTGCTTGCCCAGTCAATAGACTTGCTTCAACGGGTGTAGCAGAGTGCGCGAAGCTCACAGCGTCGCTTCCAGCTCCGCCATCGATGCTGTCGGCGCCGCCACCTGCGATCAGCAGGTCGTCGCCATCGCC
>JAKSDN010000097.1 GCA_022360075.1 Kiloniellales bacterium
CGCGGCGCTTTCCGCTCCTGCGGAAGAGCCGGACAGCAAGGCCGCGCGGTTCCGCGCCTTGCTCGCGTCGCCGGAACTCGAATTCATCATGGAAGCCCACAACGGCCTTTCGGCGCGGATCGTCGAAGAGACCGGCTTTCAGGGCATCTGGGCCTCGGGACTGTCGCTCTCGACCGCCATGGGCGTGCGCGACCGCAACGAGGCCTCCTGGACCCAGGTCATCGAGGTGCTGGAGTTCATGTCGGACTGCACCGCGATCCCGATCCTGCTCGACGGCGATACGGGTTACGGCGATTTCAACAACTTCCGGCGCCTGGTTCAGAAGCTAGGTCAGCGCGATATCGCCGCCGTCTGTATCGAGGACAAGATCTTTCCCAAGACCAACTCCTTCATCGGCAGCGGCCAGCCGCTGGCCGACATCGAGGAGTTCTGCGGCAAGATCAAGGCCGGCAAGGACAGCCAGCTCGACGACGCCTTCAGCATCGTCGCCCGTATCGAGGCTCTGATCTCGGGCTGGGGGATGGACGAGGCGCTCAAGCGCGCAGAGGCCTATCACCGGGCCGGTGCCGATGCGATCCTGATCCACTCCAAGAAATCGGGGCCCGAGGAGATCCTGACCTTCGCCCGCGAATGGGCGGGCAGGGCGCCGCTGGTCATCGTGCCGACCACCTACTACGCCACGCCAACCGACCGCTTCCGCGAGGCGGGCATCTCCCTGGCGATCTGGGCGAACCACAATCTGCGCGCCTCGATCTCGGCCATGCGCGAGGTCAGCGCCCGCATCTACCGCGAGCAGAGCCTCTCTTCCATCGAAGGCGCCGTCGCGCCCCTCTCCGACGTTTTTCGCCTGTCGGGCCAGGAAGAGCTGGCACATGCCGAGCGCAAGTACCTGGGCGGCAAGCCAGAGGAGACTCGCGCCATAGTCTTGGCCGCCTCGCGCGGCCGCGCGCTCGAGGCGCTCACCGAGCATCGGCCGAAGTGCATGCTCGACTTGCGCGGCGAGCCCCTGCTCAAGCGCCTGGTGCGCAGCTTCAACGACGCCGGCGTACGGGAGATCACGGTCGTTTGCGGCTACAAGGAAGAGGCGGTCGATCTGCCGAACATCACCAAGGCGATCAACCGCGACTTCGAGTCCACGGGCGAGGTGGCCTCGCTCGCCTGCGCCATAGACCGCATCGAGGGGCCGGCGCTGATTTCCTACGGCGACATCCTGTTCCGCGACTACATCCTCGATCTTGTCTCGGAGTCCGAGGCCGACGTTACGCTGGTCGTCGACGCCCAGTGGCGCGAGCACCGCGCCGATGCGCCGAAGCACGCGCCCGACCTGGTGATCTGCAGCCAGCCCTATCGAGACGATTTGTTCCTGGACGAGGCGCCGGTCTCGCTGGAGGGCTTCGAGGGCCTGATCGCGCGGGATGTCGCGCACGGCGAGTGGATCGGCCTCGCCAAAGTCTCGGAGCGCGGCCTGGCGCTGATCCGCGACGAGCTCGAGTCCATGCAGGCCGACGGCTCCGCCACCCGCGCCGGTCTCCCCGACCTGTTCAACCGGCTGGTGGCACGCGGCGTGAAGCCGGAAGTGGTCTACATCACCGGCCACTGGCTCGACGTCAACGACGCCTTCGATCTGGCCTTGGCGCGTAACCTGTTGTAGGGCTGTATCTCCGCGTCGTAGCGACGCACGCACCCGACCTGGGCCGCCGAGAGAGGCTCTTGAAAGGCTCCCTATCTCACAACACTGTCATGCTCGAGCTTGACCCGAGTATCCATTTTGGTGGCGGCACGAGCCTGTGCGGTAGGCGACTCGTTCCCGGTTCCAGCCCTGCCATGGACCCTCGGGTCAAGCCCGAGGGTGACAACGAAAAAAGGCTGGCTGGGTTCTGTCGATCGATCCGCGGCGGGCGCTGCAACCGACTACCTGCCCAGATGGCATACTAGCGCCCTGATGCCCATCCAAGCCTCCGCCTTCCTCGCCGAAGCCAAGCAGCGCGGCTTTGATTTCTACACCGGTGTGCCCTGTTCCTTCCTCACGCCGCTGATCAATCGGGTCATCAGCGACGCCGGCATGCGCTATGTCGGCGCCGCCAGCGAGGGCGAGGCCGTGGCGATCGCCTCGGGCGCTTGGCTCGCGGGCCGCGAGACCGTGGTCATGTGTCAGAACTCAGGGCTCGGCAACACGGTCAATCCGCTCACCTCGCTCAACTGGCCGTTTCGCATTCCGACCCTGATGGTCGTGACCTGGCGCGGCCAGCCCGGTCTCAAGGACGAGCCGCAGCACGCACTGATGGGCCAGATCATGGCGCGCCTGCTCGATGACATCGACGTCCGGCATGATCGCTTCCCGCGCGCAGCGGGCGAGATCGCATCGGCGCTGGATCGCGCTCAATCAGCGATGCGCGAAACCACGCTGCCTTTCGCTTTCGTCATGGAAAAGGGCAGCGTCGCCGACGAAGGCCTCGAGCAGCCGGCGGTTGCCTTCGCGGCGCGCGGCCCCTGCGAAGATCGCCTAAGCGGCGGCGAGAGACCGACTCGTTTTGCCGCCCTCGAACGTCTCCTCTCAATCGTGCCCCAGAGCGCGGCGATCATCGCCACGACCGGCAAGTGCGGACGCGAGCTCTTCACCCTGGCGGACCGTCCGCAGCACCTCTATCAGGTCGGCTCCATGGGCTGTGCCAGCGCCATGGGCCTGGGCGTGGCCTTGAATAGCGCCCGACCCGTGGTCGTGCTCGACGGCGACGGTGCGGCGCTGATGAAGCTTGGCAGCCTGGCCACGATCGGCGCCGAGGCGCCGGCGAACCTGATCCATGTGCTGCTCGACAACGGCGTGCACGATTCGACCGGCGGCCAGGCTACGGTCTCGGCCAACGTCGACTTCGCCCAGGTTGCGGTCGCCTGCGGCTACGCCGCGGCGAGCCGCGCGGACGATCTCGGAGGCTTCGAAGCGGCTCTGAAGGCGGCTTTCGCTGCGTCCGGGCCACAGCTGATTCATTTGCGTATCTCGCCAGGCTCGCTAGCCAAGCTCGGGCGGCCTACGGTCAAGCCCGAGGACGTGGCGCGGCGGTTCCGGGAATTTGTGTGTGGCGGGGCCTAGTGGTTCAATTCCGACACTTGAGTCCGATGAAATTGGATCAAGTGTCGACCAGAATTGAACCCAAACAAAGAGTTATCTAGTGGGGCGGCCCGGCATTCCGGGATCGGAATGTC
>JAKSDN010000070.1 GCA_022360075.1 Kiloniellales bacterium
CCAGGCGGCCGACCGGCTGCAAAGCTGCGAGATCGACCGCGAGCCGCGCGGCAAGAAGAAGGCCTCCGACCACACGCCGGTGCTCTGCACCCTGACGGCGTGATCGGCCCACTAGCCGCGGCTGCCAGCGCCAGGCCACAATTCCCAGACAAGCCCCGCCATGCCGTTCCTGCCGCTGCACGACAAGAACCCCAGGGTCCTCCTGGAAATCCCCTGGGTAACCTGGGGCACGATCGCACTCTGCGGCTTCGTCTATCTCTACCAGACGAGCCTGGGTGGCGAGGCCGAGGAGAAGCTGGTCTACGGCCTCGGCATGATCCCGGTCACGCTGTTCGGCGAGGCGCGGCTGAGCGCAGAGTTCTTCCTCTTGCCGCCCTGGCTGACGCTGGGCTCCTCGATCTTTCTGCATGCCGGTCTCATGCACCTGCTCGGCAACATGCTCTATCTCTGGGTCTTCGGCGACAACGTCGAGGATGCCATGGGCCATGGGCGCTTCGTCGTGTTCTATCTGACTTGCGGCCTGCTCGCCGGGCTGGCTCAGGCGGTCGCGGACCCGGCTTCGTCGATCCCGACGATCGGCGCGAGCGGCGCGGTCTCCGGCGTGCTCGGCGCCTATCTCATCCTGCACCCCAAGGCCCGGGTGCTGATCCCGATCTACTTCCTGCCGATCTATCTGCCCGCCTATCTGCTCCTGATCGTCTGGATCGGCTTCCAGATGCTCTCCGCCTGGGTCGGCGGCGCGGCCGGCGGCGGCGTGGCCTGGTGGGCGCACATCGGCGGCTTTGCCGCCGGCGCCGCCCTCATCGTGCCGTTCCGCTACAAGACCGTGCCGCTGTTCGCCGACAACGAGCGGCCCAAGGGCGTTCGGCTCACAACGCGGGCGGAACGCGAGCGCTCCCCACGGCGCCGTCGCGGTGGCGAGGACCCTTGGCGATAGCTTAGGTCCCGTCTGGCGACGCGAGATCGGTCCGGGGCTGAAGCCGGACTCCCGGCCTGAGATTGTTGTAGGAAAACGCCCGATAGTCGTCCGGGTTCGGCCCCGGCGCGGCCACCATCAGGACCGTCTCGGCGATCGGCTGGAAGTCGGCCCGGAAGTGGGCGGAGCTTTTCAGGGCTAGAATCTTCTGCTCGGCCGGCTCGATGCCGAGATGCCGAAAGATCTCCTGATCGGCCGCCTGCAGCTTGCGCGTTGCGACGATGATCCGCACGCCACCCAGCGCCAGCAAAGCCATCGGTCCCAGCTCCATGCGCGCGCCCGCGTAGAACGGACCGGTCGCGGTGAAGTGTCCGTCGCCCAAGGCCTCGACACGGTATTGGGCCCGGTAAGGCTGATGGCCGGCCTGGCCCGACTTGGCGCCCAGATCGACGGTGATCTCCGTGCCTACCCCGGCGGCATGGGCGGCGGCGGCTACCTCGGGATCCTTGACGATCGCCAGCACGGCCTGCTGCGCGTCCTGACGCACCAGCTCCGCCAGCAGCCCGGTGGTATCGGATTCGGCGCCCGCCCCGGGGTTGTCCTGGGTGTCGCCCAGCACGATCGGCCGGCGCGCGTTCGCGGCCAAGGCAATGGCCTCGCGCACCGCCATCTCGGGAGTCAGCAGATCAGAAACGAACTTGGACTCGCGCTCGCAGGCCTCTGTGTAGAGCCGTTCGGCGGCACGCTCCGCGGCCTCCGGCGTGCGGCCATAGGCGATGGCGGACGCGCCGCAGTGCCAGATGTCGGCCGGACCGAAGCCGCAGGCGAACGACAGGCTGACCAGACCCTCCTCCTCGCGCTCCAGCCTTTCCAGGATCTCGTAGAGGCCCTTGGCCGGCTCGTGCAGCGTGCAGCCCGCCGTGATCGGAATCAGGAAGGGTAATTGCCGAAAGCCGGCATGGCGCCCGTCGGCACCGGCGAGCAGCCGGTTCAGGTGGCGCGCCGCCCGCGCGCCGGTCGCGGCCATGTCGATGTGCGGATAGGTCCGATAGGCGATGAGCGCGTCGGCCAGGTCCACCATCTCCGGCGTAACGTTGGCATGGAGGTCGAGACTGACGACCAGCGGCTTGTCCGGCCCGATGACGTCGCGCACGCGCCGCTCGATCTCGCCCTCGCCGTCCTGCAGATGCTCGGTGACCATGGCGCCATGCAGATCGAGATAGACCGCGTCCAGATCGCCATGGGCCCGGAGGTCGTCGAGCATCATGCCCATGATGCGCTCGAAGGCGTCTTCGGTGACGTGGGCCGAGGGCTCGGTCGCGGCCCAGGTCAAGGGCAGCAGCTTGTGCCCCAAGGCCGTGGCCTGCTCGGCGAAACCGGCAATCGGCAGGTTGATGCCCGCGACCGCCGGCAGCAGCGCCTCGCCGCGCGAAAGCGGCGGCCAGCCGCCGCCCGCCGCGAAGTCTTCGTAGCGCGCGGGCAGCGGCGCGAAGGTATTGGTCTCGTGCTGAAATCCACCGACGGCGATGCGGCGTCCCGCCGACATGACCTTGCCCCCCAACGCGATAGCCTCGCGTCGAGCTTAGCTTTGGATCGGCGCGCGGACCAGATCCCTGACGAGATCCCTGGTGGGGAGGCTCAGGCCGGCTTGTTGACGAACATGTAGCCGACGCCGCGCACCGTCTTGATGATCTGCGGCTTGCTCGGGTCGGGCTCGATCTTCTTGCGCAGGCGCATGATCCGAATGTCGATGCTGCGGTCGAAAGGCTCCCAGCCCCGGTTGTGCGCCTGCTCGAGGAGCTGATCGCGGTTGAGCACGCGATTGGGGTGCTCGGCAAAGACCTTGAGCAGGTCGTACTCCATGCTCGTGATCGGGATCTCCTCGCCGACGGCGCTGAAGAGCTTGTGGGACTCCAGATTGAGCAGGCACTCGCCGAAGCGGATCAGGCGGCCGGCGGCACCGTCGCGATCGCTGCGCGGTGCCGTGCCCTCGGCGCGCCGGAGCACGGCCTTGATGCGCGCCATGAGCTCGCGCAGGTCGAAGGGCTTCGGGATATAGTCGTCGGCTCCCATCTCGAGCCCGACGATCTTGTCGACGGTCTCGCCGGCCGCCGTCAGCATGATGATCCCGAGCTGCGTGTTCTCGCGCAGAAAACGCGCCAGCGAGAGGCCGTCCTCACCCGGCATGTTGATGTCGAGAAGGACGACGTCGACGGTCTGCTCGGCGATGATCTTTCGCAAGGCCTCGCCGCCGTCCGCCGTGGTGACCCCGAAGCCGTGGAGCTCGAGGTAGTCCTGGACCGTATCTCGGATGTCGGCTTCATCGTCGACGACGACGACTTGAATCGTGTTTGTCATGCCACTCACCGGTAGCCGTCTGCGCAGCCTGCCGGCCCCTGCGTATGAACCGCTCTGAATATAGACCATAGCTCCCTCTCCCTCGATTCCTCCGATGCCCTAGGGCGCGCGCCTTTCGCCGGCGACGACGCGGCGGACGAGGGACCGCACTTCGACCGGCGTGAAGGGCTTTTCGAGATAGGGCAGCCCCGTCTCCTTGAAGAACTCACTCGCGTTGTGACCGAATGTGTCCCCCGTAACGAAGATGAAGCGGCCCAGGACATGGTGCTGACGTTCCTCCAGTTGGCGGTAGAGGCCCTGACCGTCGAGATCGGGCATGCGCAGGTCGCAGAGCACGGCGTCGTAGTCGCGCCGATCGAGAAGCGCAAGGGCCTCCCTGCCTGAATCCGCGAACTCGATCCTGTGGCCGTCGGCGACGAGGATCTCGCTCAAGGTCTGGGCGATCTCCTTCTCATCGTCGACGATCAGCACGCGGGCGCCGACCACCTGGCTCTGATCCTCGCCGGCATCGGCGATATCGATGCGCTCGGGGGTCGATTGCGGCAAGGTGATGGTGAAGGTGGCCCCCTGCTCGGCCCCGCTCTCCACGTCGATCGTCCCGCCATGGGATTCGATGATGCCGTGGGAGACCGCCAGCCCGACGCCGGTGCCGGCACCAACCTCCTTGGTCGTAAAGAAGGGATCGAAGATCCGGCTGCGGATCTCCTTGGGGATGCCGGGCCCGTTGTCCGAGATCAAGACGCGCACGGCACCTTTCTGCCGGTCGTAGCGCGTGGCGACCTCGATGATTCGTGGCTCTTCGCGCTCGAGCACGGCCTGCTGGGCATTGACGATCAGATTGACCAGCACCTGATTGAGCTGATCGGAATCCGCCCAGACGGAGGGCAGCGCCGAATCCTGGTCGATCCGTAGCTCGATGTTCTGGGTCCGGAGCGAATAGCCGAGCATCTCGAGCACGGCATCCAGCAGGAAATTGAGATTCACCTCGCTGCGCTGAGGCGGACGCTGGCGCGCCATGGCGAGGAAGGCTCGGACGATGCGCGAGCAGCGGTCGGCGGCGTCGCCGATCTTCGAGGCGCGCTTGGCGATCTTGGGATCGGCGACGGTCTCCCGGAGCAGCAGTGCCTGGCCGACGACGATCGAAAGCGGATTGTTGAGCTCGTGCGCGACGCCGGCGAGCAGCGAGCCGAGCGCGCTCAGCTTCTCGCTCTGATGCAGGGCCTCGCGCCGGCGCGCCAGTTCCTCCTCGGCCTTGCGGCGCTCGGTCAGGTCGACGAGGCTCGCGACGATCACGTCCTCGCCGTGGTACTCGATGAGTCGCGACGACACCGAAGCCCAGAATCGGGTGCCGTCGACCTTCTTGAATTCCATCTCGTAGTTCTCGGCCAAGCCGTCGCGATAGAGCAGCGCGAGATAGCCTTCGCGGACCTTGGGATCGGCGTAGTAGCCGACAGGGACGTCATGCATGCCCTCCGGCTCGGGCTGCTCCTCCTCCCGGCCGAAGAGCGCCTTCGTGGCGGGGCTCTCGTAGACGATCTTGCCGTCCTTGGCCCGCGTCATGAGCACCGGCAGCGGGTGCTCCTCGACCATCCGGCGGAATCGCTCCTCGCTCTTGCGCAGGGCGATCTCCATCTGCTTGAGGTGGGTGATGTCGGTCCGGATGGCGACGTAGCCGCCTTGGCGGGTCGGCTGATTGGAGACCTGGAACCAGCGGCCATCGCTCTGCTCGATGTGGACATGGCGGGCGTGGCTGGCGCGCTGCGCCTGACGCTCCTCGATCCACTCCTCGACGCGGCCGAGGGCCGGCACGTATTGCCCGCGCTCGGCACCGGCGCGGACGAAGTCCGCCCAGCGCACGCCGGGCTTGAGCATGTCGGCGCTCGCCGAGTTGTACTCGCGATAGCGCTGGTTGCACATCACCAGACGGTCGTCGGTGTCATAGAGGGCGAAGCCTTCCGACAAGGAGCCGATGGCGTCTTCCAGTGTCTGCTTGGCCTGCTGCAGCTCGGCCTCGCGCCGCTTGCGTTCGGTGAGATCGAGCATGCTCGCGATCACCACGTCGCGGCCCTCGATCTCGAGCAGGCGGCAGGTCGCCGAGATCCAGAACGCGGTGCCGTCGGTCTTCTTGAGCTGCATCTCTCGGTTGTCGACCGCACCGGTCGCGCGCAGGTCGTTCAGGAGCTTCGTGCGATCCTCCAAATCGACGTAGAGGTCGATCACGCTGACCGGTTCCTTGATCGGCCAAGGAATGCCGAAGAGTTCCGCCGCCGCGCGGCTCTCGTGGAGGATCTGCCCGCTGTCGATCTCCACCATCCAGACCGGCGCCGGCTGGGTCTCGACCATCGAGCGGAAGAAGTCGGCGCGCTCGCGCAGCGACGCCTCGGCCTCCTTCAGCTTGCTGATGTCGATCCGCACGCAGACGATGCCGCCGTCGGAGGTCCGATGCCCGGTGAAGAGGTTCCACTGGCCGCTCTTGAGCTCGATCTCGATCGGCCGCTCGACCCACTGCTCCAGCAGGGCGAGCGTGCGCTCGCGCGAGTCCGCGTCGACGCCGACCGGCTCGCCGTCTACGGAACGCACCAGGTCGAGCACGCGGTGGTGGGCCTCGTCCTTCGAGAGCCCGATCATGGCCTCGGGCAGCTCGTTGTAGAACGAGGCATAGGCCGTGTTGCAGAGCACCAGCAGGCCGGCGGAATCATAGATGCCGAAGCCACTGGGCACGCTCTCGATAGCGTCGCGCAGAAGCTGGATCAGGCGCTTGCGCTCCTTGCGGGCGCGCTTGTGCTCGTTGATGTCGCGCAGGCTGACGGCAAAGACCCTGCGGCCGGCCAGCTCCACGCGCGAGACCGTGACCTCGGCCGGAAAGCGGCTGCCGTCGGCGCGCATCGCCTTGAACTCGATGCGGCTGCCGGGCAGCAGCTCGTCCTCGTTCCTGAAAATCAGAGGAATGCCGTCCTCGTCGACCTTGCGCAGGCCCTCGGGCAGGATCAGCTCGCCGATCGGCTGGCCGATGGCGCCCGCCCGCGAGTAGCCGAAGGTCTGTTCCGCCGCCGGATTGAACTCGATGATCCGGCCCTGCTCGTCGATGGCCATGATGCAGTCCATCGCCGAGTCGATGATTCCGGCCTTCAGTGCCTCGGTGTCGTGCAGGGAGGACTCGAAGCGCTTGTGCTCGGTGATGTCGGTGCAGACCAGGGTCGTGCAGCCGTCCGGCATGTGATGGGCAGTGGCGAGAAACCAGCGGCCGTCGGCGACCTCCATTTCGAAGAACTTGGTCTCCGACGGCCGCTGAATCCTCTTCAGCTCGCGGATCCGCGGCCCGAACCGCTCCTCGCCGGTCCAGTCGCGGACCCGGATGCAGATCTTCTCGAGGCGGCGCA
>JAKSDN010001167.1 GCA_022360075.1 Kiloniellales bacterium
GCGCAGAAGGCCTCGAGCTCGGCCATGACCTCGAACATCTGCAAAAGCCGCCGGATCGTGACGGCGGCGACGACCGCGCCTTGGCGCGGCCGCATCTCGACCAGGCCGATCGAGGCGAGCTGTAGGAGGGCCTCGCGCACCGGCGTGCGCGACACGCCGAAACGGGCGGCGAGCTTCGACTCGTCGAGCCTTTGGCCCGGCGCCAGCCGCCCGGCGAAGATCTCCGCCTCGAGATCCTGGCGCAGCTCGTCGGCGCGTCGGACCGTGTGCGTTCTGTTCTTCACTGGAGACATCGGCGCCAACTTATCGTATGGAAGATCAAGGCTCAAGCATCCAAGAGTAATGGTCTTGTATACAAACCCTGGACTCGCTTGAAGCGGCTCGATAGTCTTTACGGCAACGACAAAGCATAGCGGCGATTTTGGATCGACCCCCAAGGGAGGATACGATTATGCGTAAATCAACCGGTGCCTGTGCTTGGGCCGTTGCCGTCCTCGGCGCGCTCGCTGTCTCCGGCTCTGCCTTGGCGGCGGACCTGAAGCTGCGGGCCTCGCATCAATGGCCGGGCGGCAAGGGCGACGTGCGCGACGAAATGGTGCAGATCATCAAGCGCGAGGCCGAAGCGGCCAACGTCGGCCTCACGGTTCAGGTCTACCCCGGCAAGTCCCTGTTCAAGCCGAAGCAGCAGTGGGATGCCATGGTCAAGGGCCAGCTCGATATTTCGGCCTTCCCGCTGGACTACGCCTCCGGACGTCACCCGCAGTTCAGCGCCACTTTGATGCCCGGCCTGGTCAAGAATCACGACCACGCCAAGCGCCTGAACGATTCGGCCTTCATGGCCGACATCAAGAAGATCATCGACGAGGCCGGCGTCGTCGTCCTGTCCGACGCCTGGCTCGCGGGCGGCTTCGCCTCGCGCAAGGGCTGCATCCTCGATCCCGCGGATGCGACCGGCCAGGTCCTGCGGGCGGCCGGTCCGGCCTTCGAGCAGATGCTGGCTGCCGCCGGCGCCTCGATCAACGCCATGCCGAGCTCGGAGATCTATTCGGCGCTGCAGACCGGGGTGCTCGACGGCGCCAACACCAGCTCCGGCAGTTTCGTCTCCTACCGCATCTACGAGCAGGTCAAATGCCTGACCGAGCCCGGCGACTACGCCCTGTGGTTCATGTACGAGCCGATCCTGATGTCGAAGAAGAGCTGGGAGAAGCTCGATGCGGCCCAGCAGGAGGCCTTGATGAAGGCCGGGCAGGCGGCCGAGGACTTCTTCTTCGACGCGGCCAAGGGCCTTGATGGCAAGCTGGTCGAGGCTTACGAGAAGAACGGCGTCGAGGTGGTCTCCATGAACCAGGCGCAGCACGCCGCCTGGCTCGAGATCGCCAAACAGTCCTCCTACAAGCACTTCGCCGAGAAGGTGCCGGGCGGCAAGGCACTGATCGACAAGGCGCTGGCGGTCGAGTAAGTGGGGCCTGGAAGGCGAACGTGCGTCCTTCGAGACGCCCGCTTCGCGGGCTCTTCAGGATGAGGCCTTTCCTTTGTGCCACGAAGAATGTTCCTCATCTTGAGGAGCGCCCATTAGGGCGCGTCTCGAAGGACGCACATCGGAGTTGCAGCGGCGAAGTGCTGCCGTGGTTGGGGCCGCGATCACCTTCCAACCGTGGGACCTATGCCCGTCCTTCGTACCTAAGCGCTGCCTGCCCCCCATGACCCTCTTCATCGACTCCGTCCGATTCCTGTCACGGATTTGCGGCATCGTGGCGGTCGCGCTGTTGCTCGGCGCGGTGCTGGTGGTCTGCCACTTGGTCTTCGTGCGCTACGCGCTCAGCCAGTCGGCGATCTGGCAGCACGAGTTCGTCACTTTCAGCCTGGTGGCCGCGACCTTTCTCGGTAGTCCCTACGTCCTCATGGTGCGCGGTCACGTGAACGTCGATCTCTTGCCGCTCTATCTCGGCCCAAGGGCCCGCTTCGCCCTCGCGCTCCTGGCCTCGGGGCTGTCGCTGGCCTTCTGTCTCGTGCTGACCTGGACCGGCAGTCTCTGGTGGCACGAGGCCTGGGCCAACGGCTGGCGCGGCGAGACGGTCTGGGCGCCGCTGCTCTGGATCCCCTGGGCCGCCATGCCGCTCGGCATGGCCTTGCTGTCGCTCCAGTACCTCGCCGATATCCTGGCGTTGCTGACCGGCCGCGATCAGCCCTTCGGCATGAAGCCGGGGCGCCAAGCATGAGCCCGCTCGAGCTCGGCCTCCTGGTCGCCGTCGTGACCATCGTCGTGCTGCTGACCGGCGCTCCGGTCGCCTTTTCGCTCTCCGTCGTCGCGCTCGGTTTCCTGCTCGTATTCGACGGCCTCGGGGCGCTGTCGATCCTGCCTGATATCTTCTACGGCGGGCTCGACAGCTTCGCCCTGCTGTCGATCCCGATGTTCATCGTGATGGGCGGCGCGATCGCCTCGTCGCGGGCCGGCGCCGATCTCTACGAGGCGATCGACCGCTGGCTCTACCGGGTGCCGGGCGGCCTGATGGTCTCGAACATCGGCGCTTGCGCCATCTTCGCCGCGCTCTCCGGTTCCTCGCCCGCGACCTGTGCGGCGATCGGCAAGATGGGCGTGCCGGAGATGCGCAAGCGCGGCTATCCGGCGGGCCTGGCGACCGGCTCGATCGCGGCCGGCGGGACCCTCGGCATCCTGATCCCGCCCTCGATCACCATGATCGTCTACGGCATCGCGACCGAGACCTCGATCGGCCGGCTGTTCATCGCCGGTCTGCTGCCGGGCGCCCTGCTGACCGGCCTCTTCATTGCCTGGGGCCTGTTCGACGCCTGGCGCCAGGGCTACCGCTTTCATGCCCGGGCCA
>JAKSDN010001502.1 GCA_022360075.1 Kiloniellales bacterium
AGCCGCCAGGCCACGAAGCCGTGGGCCGCCTCGTGCAGCGTGATCGCGAAAAGCACCGGCAGGATCCAGGTCGAGGCCGTATGAATGATCTGGCCGAGTTCGAAGTCCATGGGCGACACCGCCTAGACTTCGGCGAGGTGCGCGTCAAGCTGCCTTCGCAGGGCCGCGGCGTCGGCCTGGGCCGCCGGGGCCAGCCGGGCCGCCGCCGCCTCGAGACGGCGGTGGGTCGCGGCCGTCATCTCGTCGACGTTCGCCGCCACGGCCTCCATCTCGGCCGCCTCTCCATTGCAATGCAAGGCCAGGTCGCAGCCGGCCTCCAGCGCGGCCCGCGCCCGTGACCCGACGCTCCCCTCCAGGGCATCCATGGAGAGGTCGTCGGAGACCAGGACGCCGTCGAATCCGATCCAGCCGCGGATCACCTCGGCGATGACACGCGGCGAGGTCGTGGCAGGGCGTTCCGGATCGATGGCTTGGTACAGCACATGGGCGGTCATGCCCCAGGGTGCGTCCTTGAGCGCCCGGAAGGGTGCAAAATCGGTCGCTTCGAGCGCCTCCCGGCTGGCCTCCACCAAGGGCAGTTCGGCATGGCTGTCGACCTTGGCTCGACCGTGGCCGGGCATATGCTTGACGACCGGCATGACGCCGGAGGCAAGCAAGACATCGCAGACGACACGACCGAGCCGCGCGACAAGCTCCGGGTCGTCGCCGAAGGCGCGGTCGCCGATGACGTCGTGGGCCGTGGGCGAGCGCAGGTCCAGCAGCGGCACGCAGTCGACGCTGATGCCGAGGTCGAGGAGCTGCGCGGCAAGCAGCCGGGCAAAGAGCTCGAGGGCCCGCTCCGCGCCGGGATCACCCCGCTCGGCCAGCTCGCCGAACCGCCGGGCCGCGGGCAGAGCCGGCCACTGCGGCGGCTTCAGCCGCAGGACCCGGCCGCCCTCCTGGTCCATCAGGATCGGCGCCAGCGGGTCGCCGATCGTCTCCCGCAGGCTTGCGACGAGGCCGCGGACCTGATCGGGCGATTGGCAGTTGCGGGCGAAAAGAATGAAGCCGAGCGGCCGGGATTCGGCGAAGAAGCTGGCCTCCCAGTCGGTCAGCCTCGTTCCTTCGCAGCCGAATATCACCCGCCGCGTCGCGCCGCCGGAACGGGCGCGCGGGGTCACCGGCGTGTGGCCCGATCAGCGCCGCTGGACAATACAGGCCTGTTTCTGGCTCTTGAGCTGGGCGCACATGTCCTGCGCCGTGGCACGGCTGGGGAAGGGTCCCGTTTGGATACGGTGATAGGTCTTGCCCTTGACCTCGACCTGCTGGACGGAGAGCGCCATATCGCCCAAGAGGTTGGGGAAAGAGCGCTGGATCCGGCCCCACTCCTTCCGCGCCGCATCGTCCGAGCCGACCGCCGCGAGCTGGATCACGTAGTCGCCTTTGTCGATCGCAGCGACCTGCACGCCCGTGGGATCGCTGCCACTTCCTCCGCCACCGCCGCCCCCGACGGCGGGCGCGGTGGTTTCGGCGGCCGTTTCGGCAGCGCTGGGCGTTGGCGGCGGCGCTGGCGCCTGGGCCGGCGATGGCGCCTCGGCGACCTGAGGCGGCGCGGCGGGCGGTGCCGGCACCTCCTCAGCGCTGGGGGCCGGGTCCTGCTCCTCCGCCTTGATGACCGCCTCGCTCGCTGAGACACCCATGCCCGACTCCTGCGCTGCGCCGGCGGGCGGTGTCGCGACCACCCCTCCCGCTTCACCGTCCGCGGCAGCCGTCCCGGTGCCCTGCGGCGGTTGCTCGGCGCGCGGCATCGGCGCCGGAGCCTCGGGCGCCGACAGCAAGCGCTCGACCCTCGGCTCCTCCTTCGCCGCGGCGGGCTCGTTCAAAACCAGCTTGTCCTGGTCCGGCACGACCAAGCCGCCCGGGCTTTCGGGCTTGGTCTTGATCGGCGTGGCATCGGCAACGATCGTGGGAACCTCGATCCGATGCCCCGTCTCCAAGCCCCACTGGTAGGCCAGCCAGACCACGCCGACGAGCGCGCAAACGGCCAGGAATCCCAGAAGCACAGTGCGCCAGGGACCACGGCGCGGCTCATCGGCATCCGGCTCGGGCGGCAGCTCGCCATAGGGACCGCCGGCGATCGACTCAGGCCGGGAGGGCACCGGCGGCACCTCCTCCTCGGCCGGCCGCTGCACGACGCCCTGCCGGAAATCGATCTCGTCGACGGCCACAGGTTCGACCGGACGCGGATTGGGAGCCATTACCTCATCTCCTCCAGCGGCTCGACACCCATGATATCAAGGCCCGAGGCAATCACCAATTGGACCGCCTGGACCAGGGCCAGGCGAGCCTGCGTGAGTTCCGGCTGGTCGCTCAAGAGGAAGCGCAGCTCCGCCCGCTCCTTGCCCTTGGTCCAGAGCCCGTGAAAGGCCGCCGCGAGGTCGTAGAGGTAGAACGCGACACGGTGGGGTTCGTAGGCCTCCGCCGCACTCTCCAGCAGCCGCGGCCAGCCGGCCAATCGCCTAATCAGATCAAGCTCTACCGAGTCGGTCAACAGATGCAAGGGGCCGTCGGCCATGCGCGCGGGCGGCAGGCAAAGCGCGGGCAGCTCTTCGGCGGCATGGCGCAGGACCGAGGCGCAGCGGGCGTGGGCATACTGGACGTAGAAAACCGGATTGTCGCGCGACTGCTCGCGCACCTTCTCAAGGTCGAAGTCGAGCGGCGCGTCGTTCTTGCGCGTCAGCATGATGAAGCGCACGACTCCGCGCCCGACCTCGTCGACCAGCTCGCGCAGGGTGACGAACTCGCCGGACCGTTTCGACATCTTCACCGGCTCGCCGCCGCGCAGCAGCTTGACCATCTGGCAGATCCGCACCTCGAGCCGGCCCCGATTGTCGGTGAGCGCGGCGACGGCGGCCTGCATGCGCTTGACGTAGCCGCCGTGATCGGCGCCCAGCACGTCGATCAGGATCTCGCCGCCGCGCCGGTACTTGTCCAGGTGATAGGCCATGTCGGCGGCGAAATAGGTCCAGGAGCCGTCCGACTTCTTGAGCGGGCGGTCGACATCGTCACCGAATTGCGTCGCCCGGAACAGGGTCTGGGCGCGTGGCTCCCAGTCCTCGGGGACCTTGCCTTTGGGAGGCTCCAGCGTGCCGACATAGAGCAGGTCCTTGGCCTCGAGCAGCTCGAAGACCGCTTCCACGCCCTTGGCCTCGACCATGGCGCGCTCGGAGCTGAAGACCTCCTGCTCGATGCCGAGCGCCGCAAGGTCGTCGCGCACGATCGCCATGATCTGCTCGATCGCGAAGTCGCGGACCGGGACCAGCCAATCCGCCTCCGGCCGGCCGAGCCACTTCTCGCCGTCACGCTCGGCGAGCGCCGCGCCGACCGCCTTCAGGTATTCGCCGGGATAGGCGCCGGACGGGATCTCGCCGATCTCCTCGCCCAGCGCCTCGCGATAGCGCAGATAGGCCGAGCGGGCCAGTACATCGACCTGCACGCCGGCATCGTTGATGTAGTATTCGCGCGTGACCGCGTAGCCGACCTTGGCCAGCAGCGCGGCCAAGGCATCACCAAACACGGCGCCGCGGGCGTGGCCGACGGTCAGGGGCCCGGTCGGATTGGCCGAGACGTACTCGACGTTCACGCCTCGCCCGGCGCCGAGCTCGGAGGTGCCGTAGTCGTGCCCGCCGCGCAGCACGTCGGCCAGGCGCTCGGCCCAGAAGGCATCCTCGAGCCGAAGGTTGATGAACCCCGGACCCGCGATCTCGGCCGACTGCACGTGGTCGCGCACGGCCAGCCGCCCGACCAGCGCTTCGGCCAGCTCGCGCGGCTTGCGGCCGGCCGGCTTGGCGAGGACCATCGCCGCGTTGGTCGAGAGATCGCCGTGGGCCGGGTCGCGCGGCGGCTCGACCGTGACCCGGTCGTAGCGCAGGCCGCCCGGCAGCGCGCCGCTGCCGGCCATGACCTCGAGATCCTTGACAACCAAATCCCGGAAGTGATTGAAAACGTTCATTTAAGTCTTTGCATAAAGGTCGAAGAGCTTGCGGTGCTCCTCAAGCGCATAGCGATCGGTCATGCCGGCGATGTAGTCGGCTACCGCGCGCGCCGTCTCCGGCGCGTCGGGGCCCCGGGTCCGGCTCTGCCACTCTTCCGGCAGGCATTGCGGCGACCGCATGTATTGCTCGAACAGATCTGTGACAACGCGCTCGGCCTTAGCGGTCATGCGATTGACCCGGTGGTGTCGGTACATGCTCTTGAAGAGAAAGGCCTTGAGGGCCCGGTCGTTCTCGCGCATCGGCGCTGAAAAAGCAACGACGGGACGCGCCAAAGCACGCACTTCCTCTGCGCTCGAAGGCGCGGTCTCGGCCAGGCGGCGGCCGGTCTCGGCGAGCAGATCGTTCACCATCAGGGTGATCAGGCGGCGGATCGATTCGTGGATCAGGCGCGGCTTGGCGATCCCGGGATAGCGCGCCCTCACCTCGTCGAGGACCGGCCCGACCAGCGGCACCTCGGCCAGGTCGTCAAGCGAGAAGAGCGCGGCGCGCAGGCCATCGTCGATGTCGTGGTTGTTGTAGGCGATGTCGTCGGCAAGCGCAGCGGTCTGCGCTTCGGCACTCGGCTGGCTGCCCAGCTCCAGGTCCATCGTGTCGCAGAAGACCTTGATGCTGGCCGGTACCGCCTCTTCGGCCGGTCGGTCGCCGGCAAGGCGCGGCCCGTTGTGATTGACCGTGCCTTCGAGGGCCTCCCAGGGCAGGTTGAGCCCGTCGAACTCGGCGTAGCGCTGTTCCAGGGCGGTCAGGACACGGAAAGCCTGTTCGTTGTGGTCGAAACCGCCGTATGGCGCCATCGCGGCGTTGAGGGCCTTCTCGCCCGCATGGCCGAAGGGCGTGTGTCCGAGGTCGTGGGCCAGGGCGAGCGCTTCGGCGAGATCTTCGTTGAGGCCCAGCGCGCGGGCGATGCTGCGCGCGATCTGCGCGACCTCGATCGAGTGGCTGAGGCGGGTTCGGTAGTAATCGCCCTCGTGGTAGACGAAGACCTGGGTCTTGTATTTCAAGCGCCTGAAGGCGCCGCTGTGGATGATCCGATCGCGGTCGCGCTGAAAGCAGCTTCGTGTCGGCGATTCGGGCTCTTCGTGGATCCGGCCCCGGCTGCGCTCGGGCCGGCAGGCGTAGACGGCCGTCCCCGGCGGCAAGGCCTCGGGCGGCGGACTCAAGTCGTGCTGCGGCCGAATCATGCGCCGGACACTACCCGCCGGTGCCGGTCGCGGCAATCCGAGCGGCGGTCCTCAAGTGCGCAGAGGCTTGAAACAGCATCACTTTCGCTGGACCGGAGGAGCGAAACCACAGCAAGAGAAGAACAAAATAAGAATCTCTGCTTGCATCGCCTTTGACAAGACGTGCCGATTGCTTAAATAGATTATGGTACAAGAGCCTTCGAGATCGGCGGACTAGCGCGACGGAGCAGAGCGATGACGGACGTTGCCGTAGCGACGGAAGAAAAAAGGATCACGCTGACCTCTTCGGCGGCCAAGCGGATCGCTTGGCTCGCCTCCCAAGAGGAGCTGCCCAGCCTCAAACTGCGGGTCGCGGTCTCGGGCGGCGGCTGCTCCGGCTTTCAGTACGGCTTCTCCTTCGACGATTCGGTCAATGCCGACGACCGGACCTTCGAGCGCGACGGCGTGCATGTCGTGATCGACGAGGTGTCTTTGGACCTGCTGGCCGGCGCGGAGATCGATTTCGTCGAAGATCTGATCGGCGCTTCCTTCCAGATTCGCAATCCGAACGCCTCCACCTCCTGCGGCTGTGGATCGTCCTTCTCGATCTGACTCTCGCCCCTCCGCATCTCGGAAGATCCCGGACCGCGTTCGCCCCTGCGCCTGCGACGGCATGACCGCGTAAGGCACTTTTCGGCCCAACACACCCTCACCGACATATCACGAAACGTTGAGCAACCGTGAATGGAGGTAGGCCGAGGACGGCCGTAGGCTCCGCCTACGAATCGTCACTCAACCCTTTGCACTTGAGGGGGGCCATGAAAAAAGTGCTCTTCGGATCCACCGCGCTGGCAACGGCCGGCCTGGTGGCTGCTTCACCTGCCCTCGCCGAAGGCGGCATCAAGCTCGGCTTGGGCGGCTACATGAATAACTTCTTCGGTGCCGGCGATGTCGACCAAGACGGCAACGACTTTTCCGAGACCGGCATGTTCAGCGATGGTGAGGTCTGGTTCACGGGCGAGACCACCCTCGACAACGGCATCTCCTTCGGCGCCAACATCCAGCTCGAGTCGTTCTCGTCCGGCGACCAGATCGACGAGAACTTCGGCTACATGGAAGGCGGTTTCGGGCGCGTCCAGTTCGGCTCGGAGAATACGGCCGCTTACCTGATGCAGTTCTCGGCGCCGAACGTCGGTGTGCCGCTCAACTCCGGTTGGGTGACATCCTTCGTGCCCGCGCCGACAGGCTTTGCCGCCTCGTTCCGCACGCCGGCACTCTCGACCTTCATCGACACCGGTAACGACGAGAACACGCTGACCTACTTCACACCACGCCTGTTCGGATTCCAGCTCGGTCTGTCCTACCAGGCCGCCCTCGCCTTCAGCGGCGAAGGCAAGAACAGCCCGGTGCAGGCGGACGAGGATACCGAATATCGTCACGGCATCTCGGTCGGCCTGAACTTCGTCGAGTCTTTCGGCGGCGTCGACGTGTCGGTCGCCGGCGGCTACCGCCGGGCCGAGGCGCCGGACGACGACATCACGGTGATCGATCCGAGGCTCGGTGCCACCACCAACGGCGCGGCCATCAAGACCCGCACGATCGGCCTGGACGATATGCAGCAGGTCTCCGGCGGCATCAACATCGGCTTCGGCGGCCTCGTCATCGGCGGCTCGGTGGCGGCCGAGATCGATGGCCGTGTGACCCCGACGACGACCGCCTTCACGCGCACGGACTTCGGTGGCGCGACTCTCGGTGCAGCCCGGACGCCCGCCGGTGTCTTCGCATCGCGGATCACCACGATTGCGGCGGCCACTTACACCAGCAGTGCCGAGTCGTCGGAGGGCTGGTCCTACGACGCCGGCATCTCCTACTCGACCGGACCCTGGAGCTTCGGTGGCACCTACCTCCACGGCGAGATCGAAGGCGACGTCCTCAACGGCGACGAAGACGTCCTCGACGCTGTCGAGGCCGGCGTCGAATACGCCGTCGGGCCGGGCATCACCACCAGCCTCTCGGGTCTCTACGCCAACTGGGACGGCGAAAGCGGCGCCGACAACTACGGCTTCGCGGGCATCGCCGGCATCAACTTTCGATTCTGACAGTTCACTCAGCTATGTCCCTCGATTGGGGGCGGCTTTGCCGCCCCTTCTTTTTTTGTGCCCCCGTGGCCAGGTGTCCTTGCCGGAACCTTGCCGGCCGCGGGCCGATCCATTTGCCGTCGAGGTGCCGGCGCGCCGTGCTAGTCTGCCTCCGAGAAACCCCGGGATGGAGACGGATGGCGGCATGATCACGGTGGCGACCTGGAACGTGAACTCGATCAAGGTTCGGATCGAGACGGTGCTCGCCTGGCTCAAGGCGAAGGAGCCCGACGTGCTGCTCTTGCAAGAGCTGAAGTGTCAGGAAGAGGGCTTCCCGCGTCTGGAATTCGAGGCCGCAGGCTACGGCGCCGCGGTGGTCGGACAGAAGAGCTACAATGGCGTCGCCGTGCTGTCCAAGCATCCGGCCGAGACCGTGGCCGAACGCCTCCCAGGCGACGACGACGACGATCAGGCCCGCTACCTCGAGGTCGAGACCGCGGGTATCCGGGTCGCGTCGATCTATCTGCCCAACGGCAACCCGGTGGACAGCGAGAAATTCCCGTACAAGCTGAGCTGGATGGACAGGCTGGCTGAACACGCGGCCGGTCTGCTGGCCAGCGAGCGCGCGATCGTGCTGGGCGGCGACTACAACGTGATCCCGGCCGCGGCCGACTGCTACGACCCGGCGGCCTGGGCCAACGACGCGCTCTACCGGCTGGAGACCCGCCAGCGCTTCCGGCGCCTGATCAACCAAGGCTGGACCGAGGCTTTCAGAGCCCTGCATCCGGGCCTTCGGCGCTACAGCTTCTGGGACTATCAGGGCGGCGCCTGGCAGAACGATTTGGGCATTCGCATCGATCATCTGCTGCTCTCTCCCCAGGCGGCCGACCGGCTGCAAAGCTGCGAGATCGACCGCGAGCCGCGCGGCAAGAAGAAGGCCTCCGACCACACGCCGGTGCTCTGCACCCTGACGGCGTGATCGGCCCACTAGCCGCGGCTGCCAGCGCCAGGCCAATTCCCAGACAAGCCCCGCCATGCCGTTCCTGCCGCTGCACGACAAGAACCCCAGGGTCCTCCTGGAAATCCCCTGGGTAACCTGGGGCACGATCGCACTCTGCGGCTTCGTCTATCTCTACCAGA
>JAKSDN010000685.1 GCA_022360075.1 Kiloniellales bacterium
GGCGAAGGAGGCGTGGAACAGGGAGCCCTGGCCTTCGACCAGGTCCCAGTGGTCGTCCTCGTTGGCCGGGCTCAAGCCCTCGCTGGCGCCCGAAATAAAGTCGGCCACCACCGCGTCGATGGAAACGCCGCTGCCGACGATCAGGATCCCGGTCTGGCCGGTGGCGCGGAAGTCGGCCTTCAGGCCGCGGGCGCGCATCTCCTTCTCCAGGGCGAGCGAGGTGTACATCTTGCCGATCGAGCAGTCCGTGCCGACGGTGAGCAGGCGCTTGCCAGCCCGTCTCTTGCCGCTTGCGACCTCGAAGGTCTGGGTGGGATGGCGCACGTCGAACAGGCTGCGGCCGTGGCGCTCGGCCGCGGCGGCCAGGCGCGGCACGTCACCCAGCCGGTTGTGCAGGCCCGAGGCCAAGTCGAAGCCGAGTTCCAGGGCCCGTTCGAGCACGTCGGTCCAAGCGTCGGAGATTACACCGCCGCGGTTCGCCACCCCGATCACCAGAGTCTTGGCACCGGCTTCGGCGGCGGCCTCGAGCGTCATCTCGGGCAAGCCGAGATCGGCCTGGCAGCCGGCCAGGCGGAGCTGGCCGATACAGACCTCCGGCCGCCAATGGGCGACCCCTTGGGCTGTCTTGGCGGCGAGCTGGTCGGGCGCGTCGCCCAGAAACATGAGGTAGGGCGTCTTGATCGTCATGGCTTCACGAGTCCCCAGTCCTTCAACCCGGATCCCTCCGATCGCCCGAACGACAGGAGGAAGCGCGGCATGTTAGAGGCTTTTGCGCCGCGGTAAAGCCGCTCCCGACGAGTCCGCGCCCAGGCCGCTGGGCCCGGGCGGCTTTGCCCGAAGGGCCGCCGGGTCTATAGTTCGCGGCCAAACTCCCGCCAAGCAGCAGGCATTCCATGTTCACGACACGCCCCGAGATCAAAGGCACCTTCGGTGTCGTCGCTTCGACCCACTGGCTGGCCTCTGCGGCCGGCATGGCCGTGCTGGAGGCCGGCGGCAACGCCTTCGACGCCGCCGTGGCCACGGGTTTCGCACTGCAGGTGGTCGAGCCTCATCTGAACGGTCCCGGCGGCGACCTGCCGATCATCCTGTCACGAGCCCGGCGCAACGGCGGCGGTGGCGTCGAGGTGATCTGCGGCCAGGGCGTCGCACCGGCCGGTGCGACCATCGCGCACTACCGCGGCCTCGGCCTGGATCTGGTACCGGGCAGCGGCCTGCTGGCCACGGTCGTGCCCGGCTCGTTCGACGCCTGGATGCTGATGCTGCGCGACTACGGCACCCTGCGGCCGCGCGACGTGCTGGGCCACGCAATCGACTACGCCCAAAACGGCTACGCGCTGGTGCCGGGCATCGCCGCCAAGATCGCCGAGGTCCAGGCCCTGTTCCGCGACGAATGGCCGAGCTCGGCCGCGCTCTACCTGCCGGGCGGCGCGCTGCCCAAGGCGGGCAGTCTGTTCCGCAACGCCACTCTGGCCGCCACCTATCAGCGCTTGCTCGCCGAGGCCGAAGCCGCCGGCGGCGACCGCGAGGCGCAGATCGAGGCCATGCGCAAGGCCTGGTACCGCGGCTTCGTCGCCGAGACGATCGAGCGCTTCTGCCGCGACAACGAGCTGATGGACACCTCCGGCGAGCGCCACAGCGGCGTGCTGACCGCCGACGACATGGCGAACTGGCAGGCCAGCAAGGAGGCCCCGGCGACCTTCGACTACCACGGCTACCGGGTCTGCAAGGGCGGCGTCTGGAGCCAGGGGCCGGTCTTCCTGCAGCAGCTCGCGTTGCTCGCCGGCTTCGACATCGCCGCCATGGACCCCCTCGGACCGGACTTCGTCCACACGGTCACGGAATGCGCCAAGCTCGCCTTCGCCGACCGCGAGGCCTACTACGGCGATCCCAACTTCGTCGAGGTGCCGCTGGAGACCCTGCTCTCTGCCGACTACAACGCGGCGCGGCGCAAGCTGGTCGCCGAGAGCGCCTCGCACGCGCTGCGCCCCGGCGAGATCGAAGGCTTCGACAGCGGCCTCGACCACGTGCCGGACCCGGACCAGGTCGGCGCCGATGCCTTCGGCGGCGGCGAGCCGACCGTTCAAATTGGCGGCCAGGCGGGCGATACCTGCCATCTCGACGTCATCGACCGCGAGGGCAACATGGTCTCGGCCACGCCCTCGGGCGGCTGGCTGCAAAGCTCGCCGGTGATCCCGGAGCTCGGCTTCTGCCTTAACTCGCGCGCCCAGATGTTCTGGCTCGAGGAAGGCCTGCCGGCCAGCCTGGAGCCCGGCAAGCGGCCGCGCACGACGCTCTCGGTCAACCTGGTGCTGAACGAGGACGAAGAGCCGCAGATGGTCTTCGGCACCCCGGGCGGCGACTACCAGGACCAGTGGAGCCTGACCTTCTTCCTGCGCCACGTCCACCACGGCCTCAACCTGCAGGCGGCGATCGACGCGCCGAGCTTCCAGACCGACCACATGCCCTCCTCCTTCTGGCCGCGCGCCGCCGACCTGGGCTCGCTCTCGGTCGAGGCGCGCCTGCCCGAGGCCACGAAGAAAGACCTCGCCGAGCGCGGCCACCGGGTGAGCGAGGTCGACGGCTGGTCGCTCGGCCGGCTGTCCGCCGCCAAGCGCGAGGACGGCATGCTGAAGGCCGCCGCCAACCCGCGCTTCATGCAGGGCTACGCCATCGGCCGCTGAGCCTGTTTCGAGCGCGGCGCAGTCCCGATGGGCGACGGGTCTGGCAGGACCGTCGTGATCACCGGTGGCACCGGCGGCCTCGGACGGGCGATGGCCCGGGGCCTGCTGACCGAGGGTCACCGGGTCGCCCTGCTCGACCGCGACCGCGACGCCTTGGCGGCGAGCGAGACCGCGCTGCAGGACGCGGGCGGCGTGCTGCTGGCGGTTGCCGGCGACGTCTCACAGGAGGCCGACTGCGAAGGCGCCGTCGCGCGCATCGAGGCACGCTTCGGGCCGATCGAGGTCCTGATCAACAATGCCGGTATCGGGCCGAGCTCCATCCGGCCCGATGCCGAGCTGAACCTGCCGAGCGTCGAGGAGCTGACGCCCGCGCTCTGGTCGCAATTCTTCGCCGTCAACCTGACCGGCGCCTTCCTCATGCTGCGATCCGTCTTGCCGGGCATGCGCCGCGGGGGCTGGGGCCGGGTGATCAACAACACGACGAGCTTCTTCACCATGCTGCGGGTTCTGCCCTACGGCGCCACCAAGGCGGCCCTGGAATCGGCCTCGGCGGTCTGGGCCAAGGAGCTGGAGGGCAGCGGCGTGACGGTGAACGTGGTGGTGCCCGGCGGGCCCACCGACACGGCCTTCATCGCCGAAGAGTCCGGGATCAAGCGCGAAGGCATGCTGCGCCCCGAGGTCATGGTCGGGGTGGTGCGTTGGCTGGTCTCCGATCAGGCCGATTCGGTCACGGGGCGGCGCTTCGTCGCGGCAAACTGGGACGACGGGCTGCCGGGACCGGAGGCCGCCGAGCGCTGCGGCGCGCCGATCGGCTGGCCGGAGCTCGCGGCGTCAACGGTGATCTGGCCGGATGACTGAAGCCCTGCCGGGCGCCGCCGCGGGTCGCTGGAACGCGCGGGTCTGGGCGCTGGCCGGCCCGATCATCATCTCGAACCTCTCCACGCCCCTGCTCGGCGCCGTGGACACGGCGGTGATGGGCCATTTGCCGGACGCCGCCTACATCGGCGGGGTCGCGGTCGGCGCGCTGATCTTCAATTTCCTCTTTTGGGGCTTCGGCTTCCTGCGCATGGGTACGACCGGCTTCACGGCCCAGGCTTTCGGCGCCGGCGAGGCCGACGAGCTGCGCGCCGCGTTCGCCCGTCCACTGGCGATGGGTTTCCTGTTGGGCGCCCTGCTGATCGCGCTGCAGGTGCCGATCGCACTGGTCGCCATGCCCCTGATCGACGCCAGCGCGCGGGTCGAGGCCCTGGCCCTCGCCTATTTCGAGATCCGCATCTGGAGCGCGCCGGCGGCGCTGATGAACTACGCCATGCTGGGCTGGCTGCTCGGCGTGCAGCGCGCCGGGGCGGTGCTGTTCCTGCAGGTGACGCTCAACAGCATCAACATCCTGCTCAGCCTGCTTTTCGTCCTCGGCCTCGGCTGGGGCATCGAAGGCGTGGCCGCGGCCAGCGTCATTGCCGAGATCTGCGCGGCGGTGCTCGGCCTGGGGATCGTCGGGCGCGTGCTGCGCGGCGCGGGCGGTGCCTGGGACTGGGACCGGGTTCTGAAGCGCGAACGGCTGGTCGCCTTGTTCCGCGCCAACCTGGACATCCTGATCCGCACCCTTTGCCTGATCTTCGCCTTCGCCTACCTGACCGCCCAGAGCGCGGCCATGGGCGACGTGGTGCTCGCCGGCAACGCGGTCCTTTTGCAGCTCCAGAGCTTCACGGCCCACGGGCTAGACGGCTTCGCCCATGCCGCGGAGATCCTGGCCGGCAGCGCCTACGGCGCCCGCGACCGCAGTGCCTTCCGGCGCGCCGTGGCGGTCTCCGGCGCCTGGGCGCTCGCTACCTCGGCGCTGATCGCAGCCATCTATCTGCTGGGCGGCCAGGCCATCATCGCGCTCTTCACCGATATCGAGGCGGTGCGCGCCTCGGCCGAGGCCTATCTGCCGTGGCTCATCGTCGCGCCCTTGATCTCGATCTGGGGATATCAGCTCGACGGGATCTTCATCGGCACGACCCGGACGGCCGAGATGCGCAACGCCATGCTCGCCTCGCTCGCGATCTATCTCGTGGCTTGTTGGCTGCTGATCCCGGCCATGGGCAATCACGGCCTCTGGCTCGCCTTCACGATCCTATCGGTGGCGCGGGCGCTCAGCCTGGCGCTGTTCTATCCGCGCATCGAGCGGGCCCTGATGCCCAGCGTTCCAACCGGCTGAGGCTGCCGCCGTCAGGCGGCGATTTCGAGCACGTCGGCGAGCGTGCGCGAGGGCTCGATGGCGAGGCCGCTGAACATCATGGTCGCCGCGTCGATCGAATCGGTCCAGCCGTGCATGACCGAAAGGCGGGCCCGCCGGATCGGCGGTCCCTGGTGTGAATCGGCGAGCGCGGAGAGCAGCTTCTCGGCGATCGTCGATGCCATCGCGGCGTCGCCGGCCGGTCCCGGCGCGCGCGGACCCACGGCGAGCACCAGGACGGCGCCGTCGGGGGCCACGTCGACGATCAGGCTGGGATCGTCGATCGCCTCCGCGATTCGCAGGCTGCGCAACCGGCCGCAAGGAAGCCACAGGCGGCACAGGCTGACACGCACGCGCAATCCGGCAAGGCGTTGCAAGGCAAGGCCGACCGCATTGGACGAAGAGAATACCGGCCGGACCTGGGGGAGGTCCAGCCGGCTAAGGGGGAGGTCGGGAAGACAACTGCCCTGAGAGGTCTGCACTTTGAAACCTCCTTTCGTACACGCCGACTTCGGCCTTGCTACGCAAGTAACGCCTTGTTGTCGGCGGGTCCGTGGGTACATCGCCCTCCCGCCGGAGATGTGAGACCAGGCTAGTCGCAAGGGCTCGAGCCGTGGTGCGTCAAAGTTGTGACCGGTCTGAGCCAGCAATGGTAAATCGTTGGGATTGTTAACAAACTGTGAAGGCGAAGCGGCCATCGGGTGTCAGCAGGCGGTCACGGAGGAGGTTCCCCGCATCGGGGCTGCCAGGCCCCAATAGGCGGTTCTACCGGAAGGGCCCAACTCAATTTGAAGGCTCGGATAAGGCCGGAGTTGAGCGGTTATCCATCAAGTCCGAAGGCTTGCTTTGTTTCTTTGGTCCGCTTTGCGGACGCCCCCATCCCGCCCCTCCTCCTCAAGGCAGGAGGGAAAATGTAAGCTCGCTCAGTGTCTTAATCTCCCTCCCCCGTAAGAGGGGCAAAAGTCCGGGCCGTGTTGGCAGGATCGAGCGGTGGTGGCGCGTTGCGATCTTGGCTGCAGTGCCGGCGTGCGTGCTTCGAGACGCCCCTTTGGGGCTCCTCAGCATGAGGATA
>JAKSDN010000091.1 GCA_022360075.1 Kiloniellales bacterium
CCTCGAGAAAAACCTCCTCGCTCGACGCCGCACCAAAGCCCGACAACCACAATCTTTTGGGGCTGTCAGTGACAACACGATCTAACGGAGGCGCAGCGGCTCTATCGTAGAAGTTTTGACACAGATGAATGGGATGGACACAGATATCCGTGTTTATCTGTGTCCATCTGTGTCAAATCCCCCTGGATCTCGCTGCGCGTCGAAGTCTCGAAAAACAGACCTCCCTGCCCGACGCAGCGCCCCTTACCCCAGCCCTGTCAGCAGCCTGGCGCGCGCCCCTGGCCTTTGGCCGCACGCGGCGCTAACTATGGGGCATGTCACCCGCAGACATCGCCCTTGCGACCGGCCTCGAGGAGCCGCTCACGCCGCCCACGGGCGTGGCGCCCTTTGCGCTCACCTCGGACTTCGCGCCGGCCGGCGATCAGCCGCAGGCGATCGGCGAGCTGAACGAGGGCCTGGGCGAGGGCGAGCGCGATCAGGTGCTGCTGGGCGTCACCGGCTCGGGCAAGACCTTCACCATGGCGCAGGTGATCCAGAGCCTGCGCCGACCCTCGCTGATCCTGGCGCCGAACAAGACGCTGGCGGCCCAGCTCTACGGCGAGATGCGCTCCTTCTTTCCCGAGAACGCGGTCGAGTACTTCGTCTCCTACTACGACTATTACCAGCCCGAGGCCTACGTGCCGCGCTCGGACACCTACATCGAGAAGGAAAGCTCGATCAACGAGCAGATCGACCGCATGCGCCACGCCGCCACGCGCGCCCTGTTCGAGCGCCGCGACGTGGTGATCGTGGCCTCGGTCTCCTGCATTTACGGCATCGGCTCGCCGGAGACCTATTCGCGCATGACGGTCACCCTGCGCGCCGGCCAGACGGTCAACCGCAGCGACCTGCTGAAGGCCCTGGTCGAGCTGCACTACAAGCGCAACGACACCAACTTCCACCGCGGCACCTTCCGGGTGCGCGGCGACACCGTGGAGATCTTTCCGGCGCACTACGAGGACCGGGCCTGGCGCGTCAGCCTGTTCGGCGACGAGGTCGAGGCGATCAACGAGTTCGATCCGCTCACCGGCGAGAAGACCGACAAGCTGGAGGACATCAAGGTCTACGCCAACTCGCACTACGTCACGCCGCGCCCGACGCTGCAGCAGGCGGTCAAGCAGATCAAGGAGGAGCTGAAAGTCCGGCTCGAGGAGTTCCGCTCGACCGGCAAGCTGCTGGAGGCCGAGCGCCTGGAGCAGCGCACCTCTTTCGATCTGGAGATGATCGAGGCCACCGGCTCCTGCGCCGGCATCGAGAACTACTCGCGCTATCTCTCCGGGCGCAACGCCGGCGAGCCACCGCCGACCCTCTTCGAGTACCTGCCCGAGGACGCGCTGCTGTTCGTCGACGAGAGCCACGTCACCGTGCCGCAGCTCAACGGCATGTACCGCGGCGACTACGCCCGAAAATCGACCCTGGCGGAGTACGGCTTTCGCCTGCCGTCCTGCATCGACAACCGGCCGCTGAAGTTCGAGGAGTGGGAGATCATGCGCCCGCCCACCACCTTCGTCTCGGCCACCCCCGGGCCTTGGGAGATGCAGCGCACCGGCGGCGTCTTCACCG
>JAKSDN010000188.1 GCA_022360075.1 Kiloniellales bacterium
CTGCGGGTCTACACGACGCGGCTTTTGGGCGGCGATCCGCGCCTGGTGCTGCACGGCGGCGGCAACACCTCGGTCAAGACCCGGATGACCGACATCGCCGGCGACGATCTGGAGGTCATCTGCGTCAAGGGCAGCGGCTGGGACATGGGCGACATCGAGCCGCCGGGCCTGCCCGCCGTGCGCCTCGCACCGCTGCAGAAGCTGCGCGGGCTCGACTCCCTTACCGACGAGGACATGGTCAACGTCCAGCGCAGCAACCTGCTCGATGCCAACTCGCCCAACCCCTCGGTCGAGACGCTGCTGCACGCCTTCCTGCCGCACAAGTTCATCGACCACACCCACTCCAACGCCGTACTGGCGGTGACCGACCAGCCCGACGGCGAGGCGATCTGCGCCGAGCTCTACGGCGAGCGGGCGGCGCTTGTACCCTACATCATGCCGGGCTTCAGCCTGGCCAAGAAGGCGGCCGAGGTCTACGAGAGCCGGCCCGACTGCGAGGGCCTGATCCTGCTGAAGCACGGCATCTTCAGCTTCGCCGAGAGCGCGCAGGAAGCCTACGAGCGCATGATCGCGCTGGTCAGCCTGGCCGAGGAGCGGCTGGCGAAGGGTCGGCGCAACGTCTTTCAAAGCGTCGCCCTGCCTGCGCAGCCCGCGAAGCCGGCGGCGGTCGCGCCAATCCTGCGCGGCCTCCTGGCCAATGAGCGCGATGCGGCCGAGGGGCTGCACGAGCGCTTCATCGTCACCTTCCGCACCAGCGAGGCAATCCGTGCCTACGTGGACGGCGCGGAACTGGCGCGCTACAGCCAGGAAGGCGTGGTCACGCCGGACCACTCGATCCGCATCAAGGTGACTCCGGCAATCCTGCCGCCGCCTTCGGCCGACGATCTCGAAGATTTCGCCCACGCTGCCGCGGAGGCGGTCGAGGACTACCGCCAGCGCTACGCCGACTACTTCGAACAGAACAACGCGCGGGTCGGCGGCATCAAGAAGCGGCTCGACACCACGCCGCGCGTGGTCCTGGTGCCTGGCTTGGGCCTCTTCGCCGTCGGCAACAGCGCCAAGGCCGCGAAAATCGCCGCGGATCTGGCCGAGACCAACATCGAGGTGATCAGCAACGCCGAGGCGATCGGCCGCTACGAGAGCATCGTCGAGCCCGACCACTTCGACATGGAGTACTGGTCGCTCGAGCAGGCCAAGCTCGGCAAGGGCAAAGAGAAGCCCCTGGCCCGCCAGGTCGCGGTCGTGACCGGCGGGGCCGGCGCGATCGGCGCGGCGACCGCCGCGGCCTTCAAGGCCGAAGGGGCGGAGGTCGCCGTGCTGGACCGCGACGCCGAGGCCCTGGAGGCCGCCGCGGCGCGCGTCGGCGCCTTGGCCGTGGTCTGCGATGTCACCGACCGGGATTCGGTGTCGGCCGGCTTCGAGCGCATCGCAGAGGCGTTCGGCGGCGTCGACATCCTGGTCTCCAACGCCGGCGCGGCTTGGCAGGGCGCGATTGCCGAGGTCTCCGACGGCGTGCTGCGCGAATCC
>JAKSDN010000181.1 GCA_022360075.1 Kiloniellales bacterium
CGGCCAGCGGCGTGTCGATCGACAGCCGCAGCTTGGAGAGCGGCGATCTCTTCGTCGCGCTCGAAGGCCCGAACTTCGACGGCCACGACTACGTCAACGCGGCCCTCGAAGCCGGCGCGGCGGCAGCCATGGTGCACCGCGATCTGCCGGACGTCGGCGAGCCCGCGCCCCTGCTCCGGGTCAAGGACACGCTCGAAGGCCTGACCGCCCTCGGACGAGCCGCTCGGGCACGCAGTTCCGCGCAGTTCGTCGCGATCACGGGCTCGGTCGGCAAGACCGGCACCAAGGAGGCGCTGCGCGCCGCCCTCGCCGGGCAGGGGTCGACCGCGGCCTCGGCGGCCAGTCACAACAATCATTGGGGCGTGCCGCTGTCGCTCGCCCGCATGCGCCGCGACGCGGTCTACGGCGTCTTCGAGCTGGGCATGAACCATGCCGGCGAGATCCGCCGCCTGACCGGGCTCGTGCGCCCGGACATCGCCGTGATCACGACGATCCAGCCGGTCCATATCGAGTTTTTCCGCAACCTGCTGGAGATCGCCGACGCCAAGGCCGAGATCTTCGAGGGCATGGCGCCGAGCGGCACGGCCATCCTCAACCGCGACAATCCCTTCTACGCCAACCTGGTCGAGCGCGCCGAGTCCTGCGGCGTCACGCGCGTGCTGAGCTTCGGCCGGCACCCCGACGCCAGCGTGCGCCTGCTCGACTGCTCCCTGCATCCGACCTGCAGCGCCGTGCAGGCCGCGGTCAAGGGTCAGCCGATCGACTACTGCCTGTCGCTGCCGGGCGAGCATTGGGTGATCAACTCGCTCGCCGTGCTCGCCGCCGTCAGTGCCCTGGGTGCCGACCTGACCGAGGGGGCCGCGGCGCTGGCGCGGCTCGAGGCGATCAAGGGCCGCGGCCTGCGCGAGCAGCTCGGCTGTCCCGGCGGCAGCTTCCTGCTGATCGACGAGAGCTACAACGCCAACCCCGCCTCGATGCGCGCCGCGATCGAAGTACTCGCCCAAAGCGAGCCACGCGACGGCGGCCGGCGGATCGCGATCCTCGGCGACATGCTCGAGCTCGGCGAAAGCGCGCAGGACCACCACAGCGCCCTCGCCCAGCCACTGCTCGACGGCGCGGTCGATCAGGTGCTCGCCTGCGGGCCGCTGATGGCCGCCTTGGTCGAGACCCTGCCGGCCGAGCGGCACGGCGCCTACGCCGCCGACTCGCAGGCCCTGGCGCCGCTCGCGGCCGCGGCCGTGCGACCCGGTGATGTGGTCATGGTCAAGGGCTCGCTCGGCAGCCGGATGGTCCTGGTGGTCGATGCGCTGAAGCGCCTGGACGAAAAGCCGCAGCGCGCGGCGAACGGCGAATAGCGGGGACGAGCAGGTATGCTTTTCAACTTCCTGGCCCCGCTGGGCAACGAGATCATCGTCTTCAACCTGTTCCGCTACCTGACCTTCCGCAGCGGCGCGGCGGTGGTCACCGCACTGTTCATCTGCTTCGTGCTAGGCCCCGCCATCATCAACTGGCTCAAGTCGAAGCAGAAGGAAGGCCAGCCGATCCGCGACGACGGGCCCGAGCATCACCTGATCACCAAGGCCGGCACGCCGACGATGGGCGGTTTCCTCATCCTGCTGGCGATCTCGATCTCGACGCTGCTCTGGGCCGACCTCACCAACGGCTTCGTCTGGGTCGTGCTCTTCATCACGATCGGCTACGGCGGCATCGGCTTCGTCGACGACTACCTCAAGCTCACCAAGCGCAGCTCGCGCGGGCTTTCCAGCCGGCTCAAGTTCGTCGCGCAGATCGTGATCGGCGCGGCGGCCGCGGCCTGGATCGTGCAGCTCAGCCCCGGCCCGCTGCAGACCCATCTGGCCATTCCCTTCTTCAAGGACGTGCTGATCAACCTCGGCCTGCTGCTCTTCGTCGTCCTCGCGATCTTCGTGATGGTCGGCTCGTCAAATGCCGTCAACCTGACCGACGGACTGGACGGCCTGGCCATCGTGCCGGTGATGATCGCCGCCGGCTGCTTCGCCTTCATCGCCTACCTGGTCGGCAACACGGTCTTCTCCAACTACCTGCAGATCAACTACGTCCCCGGCGCCGGGGAGCTTGCCGTCTTCTGCGGCGCCCTGGTCGGCGCGAGCCTGGGCTTCCTCTGGTACAACGCGCCGCCGGCCATGGTCTTCATGGGCGACACGGGCTCGCTGTCCTGCGGCGGCGCGCTCGGCGGCATCGCGGTCATCACCAAGCACGAGCTGGTGCTGGCGATCATCGGCGGGCTCTTCGTGCTGGAGACCGTCTCGGTCATCGTTCAGGTGGCCTCCTTCAAGCTGACGGGGCGGCGCGTCTTCCGCATGGCGCCCCTGCACCACCATTTCGAAAAGAAAGGCTGGCAGGAACCGACCATCGTGATCCGCTTCTGGATCATCGCGTCGATCCTGGCGCTCGCCGGCCTGGCAACCCTGAAGTTGAGGTGAGCGCCAGGCCGTGAGAATCGAGCTGCCCTTCTTCAACGCCCTGCCCGTCGCCGTGCTGGGCCTCGGCAAGTCCGGCATTGCCGCTGCCAAGGTCCTGGCCGAAAGCGGTGCCGAGGGCTGGGCCTGGGACGACAACGAGGACGTGCGCGCCCGCGCCCGCGAACAGGGTATCCCGCTCGTCGACCTGGCCAGCTGCAACTGGCAGGAGCTTACGACCCTGGTGCTGTCGCCGGGCATCCCGCACAGCCATCCGGAGCCGCACCCAGTGACCGAGTTGGCGCGCCGCCACAAGGTGGAGATCATCGGCGACATCGAGCTGCTGGCCCGCGCCCAGCGCGACGCCCGCTACATCGGCATCACGGGCACCAACGGCAAGTCGACCACCACGGCGCTGATCGCCCACATTCTTGAGACCGCCGGCCGTGAGATCCAGGTCGGCGGCAACATCGGCACGCCGGTGCTGGAGCTGGAGCCCCTGGACGGCAGCGGCCTCTACGTCCTGGAGATGTCCTCCTACCAGCTGGAGCTGACGCTCTCGATCACCTTCGACGTCGCGGTCCTGTTGAACGTCTCGCCCGACCATCTGGAGCGGCACGGCGGCTTCGAGGGCTATCTGGCCGCCAAGCGCCTGATCTTCCACCGCCAGACCAAGCCGCGCACCGCCGTCGTCGGGGTCGACGACGCGGTCAGCCGCGGCGTCTGCGACGAACTGCGCGCCGCCGACGACCAGATCGTCGTGCCGATTTCGGGCGAGGGCCGCGTGGTCGGCGGCGTCTATGCCGCCGAGGGTGTGCTCTACGACGAGACCGAAGGCGAGCCGGTGCCGGCCCTCGACCTGCGCCAGATCATCAGCCTGCCGGGCAGCCACAACTGGCAGAACGCCGCCGCGGCCTTCGCGGCCTGCAAGGCGGCGGGACTGCAGCCGCCGGTCATCGCCGCCTGCCTGCGCAGCTTCCCGGGCCTGGCACACCGCCAGGAGGTGCTGACGGCGATCGACGGCGTGCTCTACGTCAACGACTCCAAGGCCACGAACGCGGACGCCGCGGCCAAGGCCCTGGCCTGCTACGGGCAGATCTACTGGATCGCCGGCGGCCTGGCCAAGGACGGCGGCATCGCCGGGCTGGAGCCCTTCTTCGACCGGATCGTCCACGCCTTCCTGATCGGCGCCGCCGCGGAGGACTTCGCCGCGGTCCTGGAAGGCAAGGTGGACACCACAATCTGCGGCGACCTCGAGACGGCCGTCGCCAGGGCACAGGCCCTGGCGACGGCAGGTGGCCGCGAAGGCGCGGTGGTGCTGCTGTCACCGGCCTGCGCCTCCTTCGACCAGTACCGGAACTTCGAGCTGCGCGGCGATGCCTTCCGCGCCCTGGTCGCCGCCCTGCCGGGCGAGCACGAGGAGCCAGAGAGCGTGCTGCCGGCCCTGGCCGGGCCCCCGCCGGAGGGTCCGCCGGCATGAGCAGCTTCAGCCGCCTCGATTCCAGCGAGCTGAGCCGCTGGTGGTGGACCATCGACCGCTGGACCCTCTTCGCCATCGCCGGCCTGATGGCGCTGGGCATCCTGCTCACCCTCTCCGCCTCGCCGGCCGCCGGCGGGCGCATCGGCCTGGAGGGCTTCGACCTGGCGCGGCGCCAGTTCGTCTTCCTGCCGCTCGCGGCCGCGCTGCTGCTCGGGACCTCGCTGCTGTCGCCGCGCGGCGTGCGCCGGCTCGCGGTGCTCGGCTTTCTCGGCGCCGTGGCGCTGCTGGTCCTGACGCTTTTGGTCGGCTCCGAGATCAAGGGCGCCTCGCGCTGGCTCAACTTCGCGGGCTTCTCTATCCAGCCTTCCGAGTTCGTGAAGCCCTTCCTGGCCGTCGCCGCGGCCTGGATGTTCGCCGAGGCGAAGGTCGATCAGAAGTTCCCGGGCAATCCCATCGCCGCCGCGCTCTACGCCCTGGTAGTCGGCCTGCTGCTGCTGCAGCCCGACGTCGGCCAGGCCTTCCTGGTGCTGGCAACCTTCGGGACCCAGCTGATCCTGATCGGCCTGCCGGTCGTCTGGATCGTCGCATTCTGCGCCCTGGGGCTGACGGCCCTGGTCATCGCCTATTTCGTGCTGCCCCACGTCGCGGCGCGCATCGATTCCTTCCTGAACCCGAACGTCGGCGACCACTACCAGATCGACCGCTCCATCGAGGCCTTCATGAACGGCGGCCTGCTGGGGCTCGGCCCGGGCGAGGGGACGGTCAAGGCACAGCTGCCGGACGTGCACGCCGACTTCATCTTCGCCGTCGCCGGCGAGGAGCTGGGCGCCCTGGTCTGCCTGGGCATCGTCGCGCTCTTCGCCTTCGTGGTGCTGCGCAGCCTGTCCAAGCTGCTGGCCGAGCGCTCGCTCTTCGTGCTGCTCGCGGCGACCGGTCTGCTGGTGCAGTTCGGGCTGCAGGCGGTCATCAACATGGGCTCGACCCTGCGTCTCATGCCGACCAAGGGTATGACCCTGCCCTTCATCAGCTACGGCGGCTCCTCGCTCATGGCCCTGGCCCTGGGCATGGGCATGCTGCTGGCCCTGACCCGGCGCCGCGTTTCTCCGGTGGAGGGCGCATGACCGACCGGCAGCACGGCAAGATCGTTGCCCTGGCAGCGGGCGGAACCGGGGGCCACATGTTCCCGGCTCAGGCCCTGGCGCGCGAGCTGCTGGGCCGTGGGTCCAAGGTCGCCCTGGTGACGGACCGCCGCGGCGGCGGCTTCGGCGGCGACCTGCCCGAGGTGCAGACGGCGCGCATCTCCGCCGGCGCCATCGCGGGCGGCAACCCCCTGAAGAAGATCGCCAGCATCGGCCGGCTGGCCCTGGGCTATTTCCAGGCGCGCGGCACCCTGCGCCGCCTGCGGGCCGACACGGTCGTCGGCTTCGGCGGCTACGCCAGCGTGCCCACCGTGATGGCCGGGGCCCACCGCGGCCTGCGCGTCGTGCTGCACGAGCAGAACGCCGTGCTGGGGCGCGCCAACCGCCTGCTGGCGCCCCAGGCCGACGCGGTCGCCTCCTCCTTCGCCGAAGTCCAGGGCCTAAAGGAGGAGGACCGCGCCAAGGTCACCTTCACCGGCAACCCCGTGCGTCCGGCCATCGCGGCGCTGGGCGCCGAGGCCTATCCCAAGCCCCTGCCGGACGGGAAGCTCTTCCTGCTGGTCTTCGGCGGCAGCCAGGGCGCCGAGGCCTTCAACACCATGGTGCCGGCCGCTGTCGAGGCCCTGCCCGAGGACCTGCGCCGGCGCCTGGAGATCACCCAGCAGGTGCGCGGCCCGGCAACGGACCAGGTCCGCGAGGTCTACGAGACCGCGGGCGTGCGGGCGACCCTGGCCGGCTTCTTCGAGGACATGCCGCAGCGGCTCCGCGCCGCCCACCTGGTGATCTCGCGCGCCGGGGCTTCGACCATCGCCGAGCTGGCCGCCGCCGGCCGCCCGGCGATCCTGGTGCCCTACCCTTATGCAGCGGACGACCACCAGAGCGTCAACGCCCGCGCCTTCGCGGCCACCGGCGGCGGCTGGGCCATGCCCCAGGCCGACCTGACCGCCGGCGAGCTCTCCGCCCAGCTGGCCCGCCTGCTGTCCGATCCCTCGGCCCTGCAGGACGCGGCGGCAGCCGCCTACGGCTTTGGCCGCGACGGCGCGGCCGAGCGCCTGGCCGACCTGGTTTGCAGTGGCGGCAAGGACCAGACCGACAAGAAGGAGGCCGCGGCATGAACGCGATCCCCTTCGACCTCGGGATGATGCACTTCGTCGGCATCGGCGGCATCGGCATGAGCGGCATCGCCGAGATCCTGCACAACCTGGACTACCAGGTGCAGGGCAGCGACATCGCCGAGAACGCCAACGTCCAGCGCCTGCGCGGCCTCGGCATTCCGGTTGCCATCGGACACGACAGGGACAACCTGGGCACGGCCGCGGTGGTCGTCGTCTCCTCGGCGATCAAGACTGACAACCCCGAGCTGCAGGCGGCGCAGGAGCGCTTCATCCCGGTGGTCCAGCGCGCCGAGATGCTGGGCGAGCTGATGCGCCTGAAGTGGTCCATCGCCGTCGGCGGCACCCACGGCAAGACCACCACGACCTCCATGGTCGCCGCCGTGCTGGACAAGGCCCAGTTCGACCCGACCGTGATCAACGGCGGCATCATCAACGCCTACGGCACCAACGCCCGGCTCGGCGCAGGCGACTGGATGGTGGTCGAGGCCGACGAGAGCGACGGCACCTTCGTCAAGCTGCCGCCGACCATCGCCATCGTCACCAACATCGATCCCGAGCACATGGAGTTCTTCGGCTCGGAAGAGGCCTTGCACGCCGCCTTCGAGACCTTCGTCAGGAACACCCCCTTCTACGGCTTTGCGGTGCTCTGCATCGATCATCCGGCGGTCCAGACGCTGATCGGACGGATCGACGACCGCAGGATCGTCAGCTACGGCTTCACGCCCCAGGCCGACGTCCGCGCCGTCGACCTGGAAGCGACCAACGGCAGCATCCGCTTCGCCGTCGAGTTCGCCGAGCGCCGCGGGCGTCCCGCGCGCAAGGCCGGGGGATTCGTCCTGCCCATGGCCGGCCGCCACAACGTGCTCAACGCCTTGGCCGCCATCGCCACCGCCGAGGAGCTCGCGGTGCCCGATAGGGTCAAGATCGCGGCGCTGGCCGGTTTCGGCGGGGTCAAGCGCCGCTTCAGCAAGACCGGCGAGGTCGGCGGCATCACCGTGATCGACGACTATGGCCACCATCCGGTCGAGATCGCCGAGGTGCTGGAAGCCGCCCGCCAGGCCACCTCGGGCAAGGTGATCGCCGTGGTCCAGCCGCACCGCTACAGCCGGCTGGCCGATCTCTTCGATCAGTTCTGCACCTGCTTCAACGACGCCGATCAGGTCATCGTGGCCGAGGTCTACGCCGCCGGCGAGGCGCCGATCGAGGGTGCCGACCGTGAGTCTCTGGTCGAAGGCCTGCGCGCCCGC
>JAKSDN010001017.1 GCA_022360075.1 Kiloniellales bacterium
ATCGCCCGCATCGACTGCGGCGGCCCACCGGCCAGGGCGGCCTCGGCCGAAAGCCGGTCGTCCGTGGACGCGCCGCTCACCGGTAGGAGATCCTCGGGTCGAGCCAGGCGTAGATCAGGTCGGCCAGGACGTTGGCCAGCAGGGTGGTGAGCGTGGCCAGGAGCAGGCCGACCATGGCCAGGTTGAAGTCGTTGCCCATGATGGCGTCGTAGATCGTCTTGCCCATGCCGAGCCAGCCGAACATGGTCTCGGTGATCAGGGCGCCGGAGAACAGCGTGCCGAAGTTGAGCGCCAGGATGGTGACCACCGGGATCATGGCGTTGCGCAGCGCGTGGCCGAGCACCAGGCGCGTGGTGCCGACACCCTTGGCGCGCGCGGTGCGCACGTAGTCCTGGCGCAAGGCTTCGATCATGGCCGCGCGCCTGAAGCGGATGATGCCGCCGACCGTCGCCAGGGTCAGGGTCAGGACCGGCAGGATCAGGTGGCGCAGCCCCTCCCAGAAACCGGCGCCGCTGTCGCCCATGCCGCCGGCCGGCAGCCAGCCCAGGGTCACCGCGAAGAGGATGATGAAGAGGATCGCCAGCCAGAAGGGCGGCACCGAGATGCCGGCGAAGGCGATCATGTTGACCGTATTGTCGAGGGCGGACTGCGGCCGCAGGGCGGCCACGATGCCGGCGGGAATCGCGATCACCAGCGCCAGGGCGAAGCTCAGGCCCATCAGCACCACGGTGTTCCAGAGCCGCGGCAACAGGACCTCGAGCACCGGCTGGGTGAACAGGCGGGAATAGCCGAGGTCGCCGCCCGCCGCCGCGCCCAACCAGTTCAAGTAGCGGGTGAGCAACGGCTGATCGAGGCCGTAGAGCGCCCGCAGACGCGCGCCGTCGGCCGCCGTCAACTCCGGGTTGGCGCTGATCATCAGGTCGATCGGATCGCCGGGCATCAGCCCGATCGAGCCGTAGATCAGAAACGACATGACGAGGAGAACGAGCAGCGATTCGCCGAGGCGCTGCGCGATGAAGCCGGTCATGGGATGGGGGCCGCTTTGCTGACCTTGAGTGGCTGCCGGGCGATCGCTTCAGAGAGGCCGCCTGTGCCTCGGACTGCCATCGCCAAGCGCTTCGCGCGGTTTGTACCGAACCCTTCGAGACGCCCGCTTCGCGGGCTCGTCAGAGCTTGTGAATTTATTGGCTCGAGCTTTCGGACGGTGCTGCATGACCATCCTGCGTCCTTCGAGACGCACCCTGTCGGGCGCTCCTCAGGATGAGGTACGTCTTTGGTGGCATTATGAAATGTCCTCATCCTGAGGA
>JAKSDN010000955.1 GCA_022360075.1 Kiloniellales bacterium
CGCCCCAACCTCCTCATGCTGAGCTTGTCGAAGCGTGAGGGGCTGGGGATGAACATGGCGCGGGAAACCAAAGGTCGAGACCGCCGGCTCTCGATCCACCCGCCCAAGCCTGCGGCACCACCACCCGCTCGCACAACAGCAGACCTTTGGTTGCGGCGACGCTGCGCTGTGTTTATCTGTGGCGAAGAAAAAGAGATGTTGTCGTAGGGCGGAACAGCGAAGCGTATTCCGCCGGATGACTGCCGACGACAGTGCCGGCAGGCGGCGGGTTACGCTCCGCTAACCCGCCGTACGACGAACGCCTTTCGCCCCGCCTTGGCCTCGCCAACACGCGTGCCTAAGATCGCCTCGGCGCCCGCAAACCCGGAGGACTCCCCATGACCGAGCGACACGAGACCCGGACCGAGAGCGATTCCATGGGCGAGATCGCGGTCCCGGCGGACCGCTACTGGGGCGCGCAGACGCAGCGTTCGCTGCAGAACTTCAAGATCGGCGGCGAAACCATGCCGGCCCAGGTGGTGCGGGCGCTAGGCGTGCAGAAGCTCTCGGCGGCGCGCACCAACATGAAGCTCGGCGTGCTGCCGCGCGAGATTGGGGAAGCCATGTGTCAGGCCGCCGCGGAGGTGGCCGAGGGCCGCTTGATGGATCACTTCCCGCTGGTCGTCTGGCAGACCGGCTCGGGCACCCAAAGCAACATGAATGCCAACGAGGTGGTGGCCGGGCGGGCGAACGAGATCCTGACCGGAAAGCGCGGCGGCAAAGAGCCGGTGCATCCCAACGACCATTGCAACATGGGCCAGTCCTCGAACGACACTTTTCCGACGGTGATGCACATCGCCGCCGCGCGCGAGCTGGCCGAGAACACGGTCCCGTCGCTCGGCCGCCTACAGGCCGCATTGGACCGGAAAGCGCAGGCCTTCGCGGAGATCGTCAAGATCGGCCGGACCCACCTGATGGACGCGACGCCCCTCACCCTGGGGCAGGTCTTCTCGGGCTATGCCAAGCAGCTCGAGCTGAGCGTCGCGCGGGTCGAGGCGGCCATGCCGGGCCTCTTCAAGCTGGCCCAGGGCGGCACCGCCGTCGGCACCGGCCTGAACGCCGTCGAAGGCTTCGCCGAGGGCTTCGCGGGCGAGGTCGAGGCGATCACCGAGCTGCCCTTCGTCACTTCGGACAACAAGTTCGAGAGCCTGGCCGCGCACGATGCCGTCGTCGAGGCCTCGGGCGCGCTCAACACCGTCGCGGCCTCCCTGATGAAGGTCGCCAACGACATCCGGCTGCTCGGCTCGGGCCCGCGCTGCGGTTTCGGCGAGCTGCTGCTGCCGGCCAACGAGCCCGGCTCCTCGATCATGCCGGGCAAGGTCAACCCGACCCAGGCCGAGGCCATGACCATGGTCTGCGCGCAGGTCATGGGCAATCACGTGACGGTCACCGTGGCCGGCTCGAACGGCCATTTCGAGCTCAACGTCTTCAAGCCGGTGATGATCTACAGCCTGCTGCAGTCGGCCAAGCTGATCGGCGATGCCTGCGATTCCTTCCGCGGCAACTGCGTCGAAGGGATCGAGCCCAACCGCGCGCGCATCCGGAGCCTGATGGAGCAGTCGCTGATGCTGGTAACCGCGCTCAACCCGCACATCGGCTATGACAACGCCGCCAAGGTGGCAAAGAAAGCCTACGCCGAGAACACGACCCTGAAGGAAGCCGCGCTCGCCCTCGACCTGCTGACCGCCGAGCAATTCGACGCCTGGGTCCGCCCGGAAGACATGCTGGGTCCCCGGGCGAGGTCATAGTCGGGTTGGTTCGTGGCGCTTCGGATTCCATTTTCTGACACGGATGAACGCGGATAAACACGGATGAGGAGACGCGTCTCGCACTTGGGTCGAGCCCAAGAAATCCGTGTCCATCCTTGTTCATCCGTGTCGAATCAAAGGGACGCTGGCCATAGAAAAAGGAAAACAGGGGAGGTTCAGCCGTCGGACCTGTTTCCGAGGCCTCGCTGGCAGGCAACCGGGGAGAATTATCTGACACAGATGCACACGTATAAACACAGATGAAAACAAGAAATTCTCTGTTGGCTTCGAGTAAAGAAATCTGTGTCCAACTGTGTTTATCTGTGTCAACAAACAACTTCTCTTCAGCACAAAAGCGACAGGAAATCGGCGGCTCTCTCTTGTCATCCTCGGATCGGCGCAACACGGCGCGTTGCTTGTCCGAGAATGACAATGAGGGCGTGAGGCAGGCGGCCCGATGACCCTGACGATCAAGAAGCGCTCGGTGAGGATTGCCGGACACCGTACCAGCTTCTCGATCGAAGACGCCTTCTGGGCAGAACTGAAACGGATCGCGGCCCTCGATGGCCTGAGCGTGAACGGCCTGATCGAGCGCATCGACGCCGACCGGCAAGGCAATCTATCGAGCGCGGTGCGAGTCTATGTCCTGGATCGGCTACGCCGGGAAAGCGGGGCACCGGCGGAGGGCGGAGGCGAAGCCTAGTCGGCGAGCTTCTCGAACAGGCCCTTGATCAGGTCCTTGGTGAGATCCTCGGACGAGGGCTCCTTCTTTTCTTCTGCCGCACCGCCGCTCGGCGCCGATCCGGTGGCGCTACCGGAAGCGTCACCGCCCGAAGGCTGTTGGAAGGGCGTGCCGCCGATCTTCACGTTGGGATCGTCGAGGGCGCCGGACAGCGCAGCGGTGAGAAAGGGCGCGCCGGACTGGCCCTGGCGATGGACCTCGGTGCGCGAGTTGATCAGCCAGGCGGGCAGGTCGGCCGTGCCGTGCGTCAGCGCCACCGCATCGCGGCCCTTGAGCTGAAGGTCGGTCGTGCGCGCAACGCCCCGATCCACGAGGAAGGTGCCCGAAAGGCTGGAAGGAGCCCCGGCGAAGGCCTGCAGCAGGCTGTTCGAGGTGGCGGCGATGCCGCGCACCTCCTTCACCTTGTCGCCCAGGAGGTTCAGCAGGGCGGCGCCGGCCGCCTCCTCGACCTTGGCTCTGACCGTGACTTGGCCGCCGATGTCGCCCTGCCCGCTCAGCGCCTGCACCAGCTCGGCCTCGCTGCGACCGCGGGTGCGCAGATTGGCGTTGATCGACACCGGCCCCGAGACCCGATCGAAGCCGGACATCTGGCGCAGCATCCGGCTCGAATCGATGTCGATGGCGGTGACCGCGAAGCCGGCGTCCAGCGCGGCCCTGGCATCGGCCTTGCCGGAGACCTGTAAAGCACCGCCGAAGAGCGTGCCCACGAGCCGCTCGAGGTCGAGCAGACCGTCGGTGAGCAGCGCCTCGAGCTGGGCATTCTCCAGACGCAGCTTGTCGTAGAGCATGGCGGTGGAGCGCAGCTTGACATCGGCATCGAGGCTGCGCAGGCCGCTCAGGTCGATCGCCTCGCGCGACCAGCGCGGGCTCAGTTGGCCGCCGCCGCTGCCCGCCGCGCCGCCGGCGCCGCTCGGCCCGCCGGCCAGGAGCGTGGAGATCGGCAACTCGCCGGTGTTCAAATCGGCCAGCACGCGCGGCCGGGGGCCGCTCAAATCGAGGCCCGCGGTACCATTGAGATCGACTGGGCCGACGCTGCCCTCAAGGTTGCGCAGGTCGATCTTCTGTCCCGTACCGACCGCCTGGGCCGTGACCTCGACGCCGCCAAGCCCCGGCGCCACCGCGCCCGGCGCCCCGGCCGCAGCCGCCAAGCGGGCGAGGTCGGGATGGGACAGGCGCAGGTTCACGTTGAGATCGCCGAGGACGGGGCGCTCGCCGGCGAGGTCGGCGCGCAGGCTGCCGGCCAGCCCGAGCGGCCCGAGGGTGCCGGAGAGCTCGCTGAGCTGGATCGACTGCCCCTCGTCCTTCAACCGCGCGGCGACGTCGACGGCACCGAGGCCGCCGCTGCCGTTGGCGATAACCCCGGCGGCCGTCATGAGCTCGGCGAGCTCCGGGTGCTTGACCCTGGCCGAGAGGTCGAGCGCGCTGGCCTTGGGCTGCGGACCGCTGAGATCGGCGGCCAGGCTGCCGCTCAGGCTCACGGGACCGAAGCGGCCATTGAGATCGCTGACCTGGATCGCGAGCGGGGTGCCGGCCAGGCGCGCCTTGGCGTCGAGCGCCCCCAGGCCGGAGGGCAAGCCGAGGTCGCTCGCGAAGGCCTTGGCCAGCCGCACCAGATCGGGGTGCTTGCCGTCGACCGTCAAGTCGAAGCTGAGCGGCGCCGTCGCCGGACTGACCGTGCCGGCCAAGCCGAATTGGCCGCCGAGGGCGGCGAAACGGGTATTGAGGCCGAGGCGGTTCAGATCGCCCTTGAAGTTGCCGGACATGCTGAAGGGGCCGATGCGCGCGATCAGGGGGTCCTCGATACCGCCGAGCCGGGCCAGGCGCACCGGATCTGCCACCTTCATGGTCAAGGTGCCATCGAGGGCCGGTGTAGCCTCGAGGCCGGAGAGCCGGCCGCTGTAGGCGAGGCTGCTGCCGCCCAGATCGGCGACGCTGGCCTCCTTGAAGACCAGCACACCATCCTTCAGCGTGCCCTCGACGCGCAGGTCCTTGGCGGTCTGACCGCGCATCACCAGGTTGCCGATGCGCAGATTCAGGTTGGCATCGAAGGCGCTCAGCGGGCCCAAGCCCCCTGGCGCGGGACGGGTCGCCCCATCGTCGGTGCCGCTCGTGCCGCTTGCCACCTCGCCGGAAGCCGGCTCGTCCTCGGAAGCCTCGGTCACCAGCGGTGCGCCGGCGCCCTCGGCCGATGCCGTCGCGGCGGGGAGGTAGGCGTCGAGATTGACGCTGTCCAGCGACAGCCCGACCCCGAGGCCCGGACGCGCGCGTAGGGCCACCACGACGCCGCCGGCCAGGCGGCTCACGTCCAGGCGCAGATCGACGTCGGCGAGCGTGACCTGCTTGGCCGTGGCCTCGATGCGGCTGGTGAAGTTCATCTTGCGCAGCCGGTCGGCCGGCACCTGCGCGACGTCGATGCCGAGCCAGTCGAGGACGCCGCGTAGATTGTCGGATGCCGCCTCGATGCGGCCGGCGAAGGCCGGCCCGCTCTCCGCGTTGACCAGCGCGCCGGTCACCGACACGTCCGAGCCGCCGGGCAAGAGCGCCATGGCCTGGTTCAAGGTCACGCTGCCTTCGCTCATGGCCGCGTTCAGGCGGATCTGGCGCACGATCTGCTCGCGAAACACAAGCGCCTCGATGCCGATCTGAACGCTGCCGCCGAGGTCGGCTGGGATCTCGAAGACCATCGCCTCCGCGGCACCGGCGGTGGCGGTCTGCGTCTGCGGCGCGGGCGCGCCCTCTGCCCGATCCGCGGTCCGGGCCTCGTCCTGATCGGCGTTCCGAGATGCGGCATCGGGCGCACGCCCGTCCTCGCCGCGCGGCGCGGCAGCGGCGAGGAGCTGATCGAGGTCGAGCCGCGAGGCCGAGACCTTGGCCTGGACGTCCAAGGTCGGCTCCAGGCTCACCCGCGCCTCGCCTTCGAGCCGCGTGTCGCCCAGGGCGAGCGCCAGCTCGGTGACCTGGGCCTCGGCGTCGCCGCCGGAGACCACGGCCTCCAGCGTGAAGGGATTGGCCGCGACCGGCGGCAGGCGCTCGCCCGTCAAGTCGCCCACCAGGGCCGCCAGGTCTTCGCCTTCGCCCTTGAGTCGGCCGCGTAGCTCCACCGACTCCGGATGCAGCGATATGGAACCCGAGAACTGGCCGTTCGCCTTGGTCTCGGTCAGCGCCAGGCTCATGTTGAGCGGCGTGGCGCCGGCTGCTTGCAGCCGGCCGACGGCCAGCTCCAAACGCAGTGGCACACCGCGGCCGACCGCCTCGCCCTCCACCGTGAAGGGACCCTGAAGGGATTCGGCGACGATCTCGGCATCGATGTCTTCGAGGCGCTCCTCGCGGCCGGTGACCGCGTCGCGGTAGAGCAGCGTGCCCTGCCGGATCGCAAAGCTGTCAACCTGCACGACGAAGCCGCCGTCGCCCGCCGGGACGCCGTCCGAAGTGTCTCCGGACGGCGCGGGCTGCGCGCTTCCACCGCCCGCCGGCTGCGGCGCCGAGCGACGGTCCGGTTGCTCGAAGGCCCAATTGGCACGGCCATCGGGCAGACGCTCGAGCAGAATCTGGGGGCCGACCAGCGAGACGCTTTCGACCTGAAGCCGGCCCTGGATCAGGGGCAGCAGCGCGATGCGGACCTCGAGCTCCTCGAGCTCGACCATGGCGGGCGCCGAGCCGCCCTGGATGTTGGCGAGGCTGACCTGCTTGGCCGAAAGGGCAGGCGTCGGCACGATCGACAGGCTGACGTCGCCCGCTATGGTCAGCTCGCGCCCGGTCGCCTTCCGCGCTTCTTCGGTGATCAGGGCCTTCTGCGCGTTCCAGTCGACGAAGCTCGGCCCGATCAGGACCGCCGCCACCAGCAGGACGATCACGGCCAGGATACCGACCAGAATCTTGTTCAACGCCTGTCCTCTCCTGCCAGGATGTGCGATCGGCCCAGGGATTCAGTCGCTTACTAGATCCACTCGCGAAAGACTAGCGCAGGCCGCACGGCGAAAACAGCGCTGAAGCCGGCTCCGCAGTCCTGCCGGAGGCCGGCGGCCATCACGCTTGGTTATGTGGTGCTACGCAGGCAAAGGACAATCTTTCCCCACACTTATCGGATCAAGGCTTCCGGGCCCGACAGCACCTTTCTCGCCCGGCCAGACTCCGCTAGCCTGACGGAGGTCCGCAACCCCAGGGAGCGAACGCTTGAGCGAGATCGCCAACCTGCGTCAGGCCCGCAAGCGCCAGGCCCGCCAGGCGAAGGAGAAGCGCGCTGCCGAGAGGCGCACCGCCTTCGGCCGCACCAAGACGGAAAAGCAACGCGCGGCGGCCGAGCGCGACCGAAAGGAGCGCGCTTTCGAGGGTCACAAATTGGAGCGAGACGCGTAACCCGCGACCGCGTGGGCGCCTCAGACCCGCACCACCTTGCCCGGGTTCATCAGGTTGTGCGGGTCGAGCGCCAGCTTGACCTGGCGCATGACGGCGACGGCGTCGCCGTGCTCGGCCTGGAGGAAGTTCAGCTTGCCGTAGCCGATGCCGTGCTCGCCGGTGCAGGTGCCGCCCATGGCGAGGGCACGCATGACCATGCGGTCGTTGTGCGCCTCGGCGCGCGCCATCTCCTCCTTGTCGTCTGGGTCGACGACGTAGACCAAGTGGAAGTTGCCGTCGCCGACATGGCCGACGATCGGCGCCAGCAGGCCGCTGTCCTCGATGTCGCGCTTGGTCTCCAGGATGCACTCGGCCAGGCGCGAGATCGGCACGCAGACGTCGGTCGGCCAGCCCTGGGCGCCGGGGCGCAGCGCGAGCGCCGCGTAATAGGCGTCGTGGCGGGCCTGCCAGAGCTTGTTGCGGTCTTCCTGCAGCGTGGCCCAGCGGAAGTCGCCGGCGCCGAACTCCGCGGCGAGTTCACCGACCATTTTTGCCTGCTCCTCGACGCTGGCCTGGGTGCCGTGGAACTCGAAGAACAGGGTCGGCTGCGCCGGGTAGTCGAAATCGGAGTAGCGGTTGACCGCGTCCATCTGGACTTCGTCGAGCAGCTCGATGCGGGCGACCGGAATGCCCGACTGGATGGTCAGGATCACGCTGTTGACCGCGCCCTCCAGGTCGGCGAAGGAGCAAACGGCGGAGGAGATCGCCTCGGGGATACCGTAGAGCCGAAGCTGCACCTCGGTGATCACGCCGAGTGTGCCCTCGGAGCCGACGAACAGCCGGGTCAGGTCGTAGCCGGCCGAGGACTTGCGGGCGCGGCCGCCCATGCGCACGATCCGGCCATCGGCCAACACCGCGGTCAGCCCCATGACGTTCTCGCGCATGGTGCCATAGCGCACGGCATTGGTGCCCGAGGCACTGGTCGCAGTCATGCCCCCGAGCGAGGCGTCGGCGCCGGGGTCGATCGGAAAGAACAGCCCGGTGTCGCGCAGATAGGTGTTGAGCTGCTTGCGCGTGACGCCGGCCTGGACGCGGCAGTCGAGATCCTCGGCGTTGACCTCGAGCACCTCTTTCATCTGCGACAGGTCGATGCAGATTCCGCCGTGCAGGGCCGCGACCTGGCCCTCCAGCGAGGTCCCCGTGCCGAAGGCAATGACCGGCCTGCCATGCTCGGCGCAGTGTTTGACGATCGTCGCCACTTCCTCGGTGCTGTGCGCGAAGGCCACGGCATCGGGCGCCATCGGGGCATGGTAGGACTCGTCCTTGCCGTGCTGCTCGCGCACGGCGGCGGAGGTCGACAGGCGGTCGCCCAGCAGGGCGCCCAGCGCCTCGATCAAGGGGTCCTTGGTGGCGGCCTCGACGGTCATGATCCGATCCTCCTGGGCGCAGCATAGCAGAAACGCCCGGGACTTCGAGACGCCCCGGTTCTGGACAGCTCCGACGGAAAGCGGCGGCCGCGCCGTTCAAGGCTCGAGGGCCGCGCGGTCTCGGGCGCGCTTGACCTGAATCAAGGCCGTCTTGGCGCGCGGCGGGAAGGATTTGCGGAAAGTCCTGGCCGCAGCGTCACGGCGCCCGGCCGGGAACATCCAAACATCGGGAGCACAGCATCGTGATGCGTATGAGAACGCTCGTGACCCTTTTCAGCCTGCTGCTGCTGGCCGCCGGCTGCACGGAGCGGGGCCTCGGCACGAAACAGACCGTCGGCGGGCTCACCGGCGCCGCGCTCGGCGGTCTGCTCGGCGCGCAGTTCGGCTCCGGCACCGGTCAGCTCGCCACGACCGCCGCCGGCGTCGTCCTCGGCGGCCTGATCGGCAGCGAGATCGGCCGCAGCCTGGACGACGTCGACCGCATGAAGATGGACGAGGCCAACCGGAAGGCCCAGAACGCCTCGGTCGGCGAGACCATCGTCTGGAACAACCCGGACTCCGGCAATTCCGGCTCTGTCACACCGACCCGCGACGGCGTCTCGCAGTCGGGCCAGTACTGCCGCGAGTTTCGCCAGACCATCAACGTCGGCGGCCGCACCGAGGCCGGCTACGGCACCGCCTGCCGGCAGCCCGACGGTAGCTGGCGCATCGTGGAAGGCTGAGTCACACTCGTTTCAACATAGACACCACAGGCTTGAGGATACCGCCATGTCGAGAACCGAGCACGAAGTCGAGCGGGGCAAGAAGAGCTACGACGACGAGCGCAAACGCCTCGAGGTGATGCGCAAGACGAGCCACGCCAACGCGCCCAACCAGCACGAAAAGCGCGTCGACCGCTACATCGAGAAGGAACGGGCCGAGCGCGAAGGCGAGTCGAAGAAGGTCGAGGTGAACAAGACGCTGCGCGAGGGCTGAGGTAGAGCCGACCGCCTGTCACGCGGACGTGGGGTTGCTGGCTCGAACGGCTGCGGGACCATCTTGCGTCCTTCGAGACGCGCCCTGTCGGGCGCTCCTCAGGATGAGGTCAATCGAGGATGGCATTAGTGGTGGTCCTCATCCTGAGGAGCCCGCTGTAGCGGGCGTCTCGAAGGACGCACGATGTATGTCCGAGGCGCGTGCCCCTCATCCTCAGATCTCTGTCAGAGCGAAGCCGCCGATCGGGCCGCCTGGTCGTAAAGCCCCGAGAGCGCGCGCAGCAGGCCGGCCAGCTCGCCGATCTCGTCGTTGAGCGCTTCCGGGCCGGCGCTCGCCAAGGGCCCGAGCGCGCCGACCAAGCAGTCCTCGCGGACCTGGCGATAGCGCTCGCAGGCCGCGCGGCCTTCGGCCGTGGCGGCATAGAGCCGCTCCTTGCCGCTGCGCGCGCCCTCGATCAGGCCGAGGCGCAGCAATTTCTTCAGGGCGTAGGTCACCGTATGGCTGTCCTCGACGTTGAGGACGAAGCAAATGTCGGCGAGCTTCTTGCGCCGATCGCGGTGGTTCACCGAATGCAGCACCATGATGTCGAGCGCGCTCAGGTCGGGCACGCCGGCCGCGGCCATGCAGCGCACCATCCAGCGGTTGAAGGCGTTGCTTGCCGTGATCAGCCCGAACTCGAACTCGCTGAGCTCGGCGGCCCGCTCGGAGACCAGATGGGCCGAGGAGACGATGGCCCGCGAGCGGCCGGCCGGGCGGCTCATTCGGCCGCCTCCTCGACGCCGTCCCGCGCCGCCTCGGGCGGGCCGTAGCCGCCGCCACCGGGCGTCTCGATCACCAGCAGGTCGCCCGGCCCCATCTCGGCCTTGTCGGTGCCGGTCATCTCGACCCGGCTGCCGTCCTGGCGCTCGACCCAGTTGCGCCCCAGCGCGCCGGACGCGCCGCCGCCGACGCCGTAGGGCGGCACCTTGCGATGGCTGGACAGGATCGCCGCGGTCATGGCCTCGCGGAAGCGCAGGCGCCGCCGGCTGCCGTCGCCGCCACGGTGCCGGCCGTTGCCGCCGCTGCCGCGCCGGATCTCGAAGCTCTCGAGCAGGACCGGAAAGCGCCACTCCAGCACCTCCGGATCGGTCAGGCGCGAGTTGGTCATGTGCGTGTGTACCGCGTCGGTGCCGTCGAAATCCGGGCCCGCGCCCGAGCCGCCGCAGATGGTCTCGTAGTACTGATAGCGCTCGTTGCCGAAGGTCAGATTGTTCATCGTGCCTTGCGCCGCGGCCAGCACGCCGAGCGCGCCGTAAAGCGTGTCGGTGATAATCTGGCTGGTCTCGACGTTGCCGGCGACGACGGCGGCCGGGTAGCGCGGGTTCAGCATCGAGCCCTCCGGGATCACCAGCTCGAGCGGTTTCAGGCAGCCCTCGTTCATGGGGATCTCGTCCTCGACCAGGGTGCGGAAGACGTAGAGCACCGCCGCGCGGCAGACCGCCGAGGGCGCGTTGAAGTTGCTGGCGAGCTGCGCGCTCGAGCGGGTGAAATCGATCACCGCGCTGCGCTTGGCCTTGTCGATGCGGATATCGACCGAGACCTCGCCGCCGCTGTCCAGGGGATAGGTGAAGCTGCCGTCCTTGAGCACCTCGAGCACGCGGCGCACCTGCTCCTCGGCGTTGTCCTGGACGTGGGTCATGTAGGCATGGACGACGTCGAGGCCGAAGTGTCCGATCATGCGCCGCAGCTCCTGCACGCCCTTCTCGTTGGCGGCGATCTGCGCCTTCAGGTCGGCCAGGTTCTGATCGACGTTGCGCGCCGGATGGGCGCCCGAGGACAGTAGCGCGATCGTCTCCGCTTCGCAGAAGCGGCCGCGATCGACCAGCGTGAAGTTGTCGATCAGCACGCCCTCGTCCTCGACGGTCCGGCTGTCGGGCGGCATCGAGCCGGGCGTGATGCCGCCGATGTCGGCGTGATGGCCGCGGCTGCCGACGAAGAACAGGATCTTCTCCTGCCGCTCGTCGAACACCGGCGTGATCACCGTGACGTCCGGCAGGTGTGTGCCGCCGTTGTAGGGCGCGTTCAGCATGTAGACGTCGCCGGGCGCCATGCCGTCGCCGCGCGCGCGGATCACGGCGCGCACGGACTCGCTCATCGAGCCCAGATGCACCGGCATGTGCGGCGCGTTGGCGACCAGGTTGCCGTCGGGATCGAAGATCGCGCAGGAGAAGTC
>JAKSDN010000381.1 GCA_022360075.1 Kiloniellales bacterium
GGGACATGCCGATGGCATGCCGCCGCTTGCCTTCGATCTGGATCAAGCCCAAAAGCTACTGGCCGAAGCCGGCTACGCCGATGGTTTCGATCTGACGATTCACTGCACGAACGATCGCTATGTGAACGACGGCCGCCTCTGCCAGGCGATCGGCCAGATGCTCGCCCGCCTAGGCCTGCGGATGACGGTAGAGGCGCTGCCAAAGGCGGTGATGTTCCCCAAGATTCGAGACCACAAAGGTGAGCGGACCAGCCTGATGATGCTCTCCTTCGGCAGCGGCACGAGTGGCGACGCGGGCGGCGTGCTGACCCATACGATTCACTCCTACGATCCGGATCGTGGGTTCGGAACCTGGAACATCGGTCACTATTCCAACGCGGACGTCGATGCGCTGGTCGAGGAGGCGGCTGCCACTTTGGACGCCGAGAAAAGGGGGAAGATCCAGAGCCAAGCGGTGCGGCGGGCGATCGAGGATCTGGCGGTCATTCCGCTGTTCTACACAAGCGTGATCGTCGCGTCTCGGAAAGGCTTGGACTATCAAGTCCATGCCGATCAAAGCACCATCGCCGACTCGGTGACGAAGTCTGAATAGTTGTGGGATAAAAAGGGGGCAAGCCACAAGGGAGATAGATGATGGGCGCGTTCTTCGTGAGGAGACTGCTCCAGGGAATCATCACGCTGTTGATCGTGTCCGTCATCATCTTCGTTGGTGTGTTTGCGATCGGAAACCCGCTCTATGTGCTTGTCGACCCAAGTGCGCCTGCGGAAGTCGTTCAGCAAACAATCCGCGAGCTTGGCTTGGACCGGCCCCTCTATGAGCAGTATTTCCGATTTGTGATCGCGGCTTTGCGAGGCGACCTCGGGACCTCCTATGTCCATGCGCTGCCCTCTCTGGAGCTGATCGCCAGTCGGCTGCCCGCAACGCTTGAGTTGGTCATTGCCGGCCTTGTCATCGCGTTCTTGGTTGGCGTGCCGCTCGGCCTGCTGGCCGGCTACATGGCGAACAACTGGGTTGCGCGTTTGATCTCCTCCGTGTCGATCCTAGGGATCAGCCTGCCGACGTTCTGGATCGCCCTCATCATGATCATCGGCTTTTCCCTGGAGCTGGGCTGGGTTCCGACCGGCGGCCGAGGCGAGGTGGTGACGCTGCTCGGCATCGAGACGTCGCTGTTCACCTCGAGCGGTCTCGTTCACATGGCACTGCCGGCCGTCGCACTTTCGCTTTTCCCCTTGGCTCTGATCATTCGGCTCACGCGCGCCGGTGTGCGTGAGCATAACCGGATGGACTACGTGAAATTCGCGCGCGCCATGGGGATCTCGCCGCAGCGGATCCTCGTCAGCTACGTGCTCCGGAACATCCTGATCCCCATCGTCACCATGATGGGCCTGATATTCGGGACCCTGGTGGCCTTCGCCGTGGTCACGGAGACGGTCTTTGCCTGGCCGGGCATCGGCAAGCTGATCATCGACTCCATCAAGGTTTCCGACCGGCCCGTGATCATCGCCTACCTGCTGTTCGTCGTAACGATGTTCCTGATCATCAGCTTCATCGTCGATCTCATCACGGCCGCGCTGGATCCTCGGATTCGCCTGGTCAAGGCGAGTTGACGCGTGTCCATGGGAAAACTAGGCAACTTCGCTGACTCGCTATTGGTTCGGATTGCGATCGGGCTGCTCGGCGTAACGGTCGTCGCGGCGCTATTCGCGCCATGGATCGCACCTCAGGATCCATACGACCTGGCCCAGCTCTATATCCTTGATGCACGCACGCCGCCGATGACCCGGAACGCGGAGGGAATGCTCTTTCTCCTGGGCACCGACGACCAGGGACGCGATGTGTTCAGCGCAATTCTCTACGGCCTGCGCATTAGCCTGGGGGTGGCCTTCGTGGCGACGGCGATCGCCGTCGTCCTGGGCACGTCGATCGGTCTCATGTCCGCCTACGCGGGCGGGCGCACGGATGCCGTGCTCATGCGCATCGTCGATATGCAGCTTTCGTTTCCGGCCGTTCTCATCGCCCTCATGCTCGTCGCGCTGCTTGGCACCGGGATCGAGAAGGTGACGATCGCCATCGTCGCCGTGCAGTGGGCGCGCTATGCGCGCACCGTCCGCGGTGCGGCAATGGTCGAGCGCGAGCGCGAGTATGTCGAGGCTGCGCGCTGTCTTGCCTACGGCCCGCCCAGGATCATGTTCAGGCACATCCTGCCGAACTGCATGGCGCCCCTCAGCATTCTGGCAACGGTCGAGGTCGCATCGGCCATCTCGATCGAGGCGACCTTGTCGTTTCTCGGCGTCGGCCTGCCGATTACGAAACCGTCGCTGGGGCTCCTCATCGCCAACGGCTATCCCTTCATGTTGAGCGGCAACTACTGGCTCAGCATCTACCCAGGTCTGGTGCTCATCGCTGTGATCATAGCGATCAACATCCTGGGTGATCGCCTGCGAGAAGTGCTGAACCCAAGGTCAGAGCGGTGACAATGAATCGCCCGCCCGATTCTGCCGATCACCACGCGCCCCTGCTGAAAGTCGAGGGCTTGTCCACTCACTTCGCGACAGCCACCGGAAGCGTTAAGGCAGTCGATGGCGTCGATTTCGAGATCGGCCACGGCGAAGTCGTTGGCTTGGTCGGAGAGTCCGGTTCTGGAAAGACGATGGTCGGGTTCTCAATTCTTGGCCTGATCGACCCGCCCGGCCGAATCGTCGACGGCAGGGTCCTATTCGAGGGAAACGACTTGGTTGGGCTGCCGGAACGGGAGTTGCGCGGCTTACGGGGTAACCGTATCTCGATGGTGTTCCAGGACCCATTGACCACCTTGTCGCCAACGATGCGAATCGGTCGTCAGATGGTGAACGTTATTGCGGCGCATCGCGCCATGCCGCTCGCGGATGCCCGGCGCCACTGTCGCGATCTATTGGGCAAGCTGGGCATTCCTTCGCCCGAGGAACGCATGAGCGCCTATCCTCATCAGCTTTCCGGTGGTATGCGCCAACGCGTTTGCATTGCCATGGCCATGCTGAATCGGCCTTCGCTGATCATCGCGGATGAGCCGACGACGGCACTCGATGTGACGACGCAAGCGCAGATCCTGGACGAAGTCCGCAAGCTGCGTGAAGAAACGGGCACTTCCTTCATCTGGGTGACGCACGATCTCGCCGTCGTATCCGAACTCGCCGATAGACTTCTGGTCATGTACGCCGGGCAGATCGTCGAGCAGGGGCCAGTGGAGACCGTCCTGAACCGGCCACTGCATCCCTACACGAAAGGACTTCTCGACTCGATACCAACGAGCAATCCCGACGAGGCACGCCTGCCGCAGATACCTGGCTCGGCGCCGCAGCCAGGCATCGAAATAGAAGGATGCAAATTCCGCCCACGTTGCGGTGTCGCCACTGATACATGTCTCGGCAAGCCGAACCTGGTGTGCTCCGCTCAAGATCGGGCGGTTCGGTGTTTCCATCCCCAACACCGCGTCGACCGCGAGCTCACCGAGGCGATATCGTGAAAGCGGCCGCCCCCATTCTTGAGGTCGATGAGGTCTCCAAGAACTTCGAGGCAAGCCGCGGATTGCTCGGTACGTCCCTGCTGTCCCGACAGCGACAGGTCGTTCGCGCGGTCTCCGGGGTATCGCTCGCGCTCGGACCATCCGAAGTCCTTGCATTGGTCGGCGAGTCCGGCTGCGGCAAGTCCACTTTGGGCCGCATCGTGGCCGGTCTGATCCAGCCCACCGCGGGCGAGCTTCGGTTTGGCGGTACATCCCACACCGTCCTATCGACATCGGAGCGCCGCGAGTGGGCCCGGAATGTACAGATGATCTTTCAAAATCCCTACGCCTCGTTGAATGCGCGGCAGACGGTGCGAGAGATCATAGAAGAGCCCCTTAGGGTTCATCGGGTCGTTCCGAAAAGCGATGTTGGCGCGAGGGCGAATCAACTCCTTGAACAGGTCGGGCTCGATCCGAGCTTTGGCGAACGCCAACCGCATCAGCTCTCCGGCGGACAGTGCCAGCGGGTCGGCATCGCCCGCGCGCTCACGGTCGTCCCAAGGGTCCTTGTCTGCGACGAGCCGGTTTCAGCCCTCGATGTTTCGATACAAGCGCAAGTCCTCAACCTGTTCGCCGATCTGCGCCAAGAGCTGACGATCGCCTATCTCTTTATCAGCCACGATCTTGGTGTCGTCGAGCGTTTGAGCGACCGCGTCGCCGGCATGTATCTAGGCCGCATTGTCGAAACGGCGACGAGGGATGATCTCTTCTCGAGCCCAAAACACCCCTATACCCAGGCTCTCCTCGATGCCGTGCCGAAGATCGGACGCAGTCGCGCCCAGAGTGTGAGAATATCCGGCGAGCGTCCATCGCCGCTCAATCCACCTCCGGGGTGCCATTTCCATCCCCGCTGTCCGCATGCAACGGGTCGCTGCCGCGTCGAGGCTCCGCAGCTGAAGGCGGTCGGGTTCAACCAATTCGCGGCATGTCATCTCTACGGATGACCCCGTGGGATGTGGACTTTGCGGGAGGTTAGCCGTGCGTAGCGGATGGGTTCTCGGGGCCGTCGGTGATGTATTCTTGAATCGCCCCGACCCGCATCGTGCTTTTGATCGCGTCAGCCCGGTCCTCCAAGATGTCGACCTGCTTTTCGGCAACTGCGAGGGCGTTTACACCGATGAACCTCGATCCGTGCCGACCGCCAGCGGGTTTCGCCTGATCGCCGAGACTTCAAATGCCAAGGCGCTCGGCCCTGCCGGTTTCCAGGTCATGTCCTGCGCGAACAATCATACCGTCGATGCGGGTCATGAGGGGCTCGCCGATACCATGGAAGCCCTTCGGGCACAGGGGGTTCAAAGCACAGGGGCGGGCAGGGGCCTTGCCGAGGCCAGACGCCCCGCCTTGCTGGAGCGCCAAGGTCTGAAAATCGCGTTCCTCGCCTTCACCGCGGTCTATCCGGCAGGCTATGAGGCGCGCGAACGGTCCGCGGGTGTCGCCGCGATGCGCGTGCATACCCACTACTTCGTCCATCCAGACGCGTTCGGGCGGGTAGAGCCGGGTGCCGATCCACAGATCAGGACATTCCCATTTCCCGAAGACCTGACGGCGTTGGCGGACTCGATCCGAGCGGCGAAAGCCAGCGCCGATATCGTGGTCGTGAGTTTCCATTGGGGCAAATCGACACGGCCGGGACACCTGACGGACTACGAGAAGTGTTATGGACATGCCGCGATCGATGCCGGCTGTGATGTGGTCTTCGGTCACCACCACCACCTCTTGAGGGGGATCGAGATCTATCGCGGCAAGCCGATCTTCTACGGATTGGGACACTTCGTCTTCGATATGCCCGGCCTGGAGCAGGCATTGGGTGAGGCGCAATTGCAGCGGCTGCGCGCCTTCGGCGAGTATGCGATCTACCCACGCGAAGGATATCCGCTGCTGCCGTTTCATCCCGACTCCCGTATGACGATGGTCGGCCTCTGCCGCTTCGACGGAAGAGACTTGGCTCGGGTCTGCTTCGTGCCCTGCCTTATCAACGCGGAAAACCAGCCCGTGCCGCTGACGCTCGATGAGGAGCGCGGCAAGCAGGTGGTCGACTACGTGAGGTCGATGACCAAGCTTGCCGAGCTGCCGACCGACTACGTGGAAGACTGTAGTGTGATTGGAGGCTATCGGACGGTCGCTGTGAGCTAGGGCGCGGCACTTCCGACCTCGTTGCCACCACCGTTCCAATTAGTCTGGAGCCGCTCCTGGCCTATCGATTGTGGGCGGCGTTCAGACGCGCCTCGAGCAGCTTGACGAGTTGGGCGATCGATATCGCAAGGATGAGAAAGACGATGCCGACAACGACGAGCGGCTCGGCATAGCGAAAGGTGTCGGAAGCGATGTCGAAGCCGCTGCCGAGCATCTCCGGTACCGCGATGACGGCCAGGTAAGGCGTCGCCTTGAGGATCGAGACGAAGTAGTTACCCATGGGCGCGGCGATGTTGCGCAGCATCTGCGGCGCGATCACAAGAACGATCGTGTGCAGCCTACCGAGCCCCAAGGCCTTGGCGGCATCCCATTGACCTTTCGGGATCGCGTCGATTCCGGCCTTGAACACCTCGGCGAGATAGCCGCTGTAGTAGACGCTGAGACCCAGAACGCCGACGACCATGGCCGGAAGCGTGATGCCGTAGAACGGCAGCACGAAGAACAGGAAATAGAGCTGAGCCAGAACCGGTGTCGATCGGATGAAGTCTATGACGAAGCGCATGATGTAGCCGGCCCAACGCCCGGATCGCCGAGTAACCTCCAAAGTGAAGCCGATCGTCGCGGCACCGATGTTGCTGAGGACGGCGACCAGCAATGTCGTGTCGAGCGCCTCGAAGATCGTGGGCACGATCTCGATGGCGAACGTGTGGTCAAAGTCCATGGGCCTGCCCTTCGCCGACGCGGCGCTCCAGCCATCTGCCGAACACGGTCACCGGATAACAGACGATGAAGTAGGCCAGCAGAAGACCGGAGTAGATGCCGACGGGGTTGTATTCGATTTGGGCGATCTCCTTGGCCCGAAAGGTCATGTCGGCGAGGGTGACGAGTGACACCAAAGCGGTGCCTTTGACGAGCTGAATCACCAGGTTCATGAAGGTCGGCGTCATCATGACGATGGCTTGCGGAAGCTCGATGAGCAGCAGAATGCGGAAACGCGGCAATCCGAGCGCCAGCCCCGCTTCCACCTGTCCGCGATCGAGTGCCTGCAACGCCGCCCTGACCGCTTGGCTCCCATAGCCGCCGATGTTGAGGCCGAGGACCATGGCGCTCACGGTCATCGCCGACAGGAAAACGCCGAAGATCGGCAGCGCGTAGTAGAACACGAACAACAGGATGATAACGGGCGAGCTCCGCCAGAACTCGATCGCCGCGGTGACCAGAAAGCGTGGAATTCCCTTCGTGAAATGCTGCAGCACCCCGAAGACGAAAGCGAAGGGAACCGCAAACAGGAGGCCGTAGACCACGATGCTCGCCGTGATGCGGAACCCTTCGAATATTCCGCCTAGGATGCCGAAGAAGCTCATGCTGACTGAATGCCGGCAACGCTAGCGCTATTGCACTTGGCCGCTGCAGAGCTGCGTGAAGCTTATGTCGGGCGCCCTTTCCATCGTCGAAAAGCCGTTCTTCTGCATGATTTTGTCGAAGGTGCCGTCGGAGCGGAGCTGCGCCAGGCGCTCGTTGTACAGGTCCCTCAGGTCCTCATCGTCCTTGCGAAACGCGACGGCCGAGTGGCCGACCTTCTCTTTGCCGTTCTCCAGAATGAGACCCGTGAAAGGCGAGGCGCGCTCGATGCCTTCGATATTCGGGTCGCCGACGACCTTCGAGGCCGTCGCAGCGGAGAAGGCGATCGCGTCGACACGCCCCGACGTCAAAGCCGCGATCGTCGCCTCGGTATTCTGGAACAGAAGCATCTGTCTTTCGGGTATGCCGGCCGCGGCCGCGTTCTTGCCTTGCACGCTGCCTCGGGTGGCGCCGAACCTCAGCTCCGCATTCTTGGCTATGTCACCGTAGCTCGAAATACCCTTCGGGTTTCCCGCTGCCACCAACGCCGCATCGGCGAGCCGCAGGTCCGGGTTGCTGAAAGCCACCAGCTCGCACCGCTTCGGTGTGATGTAGAGGCCCGAGGCGATGGCATCGAACCGGCTGGCAACCAGCCCCGGAATCAGGGCGCCGAAATCCGCGATGACGAGTTCCACCTTCGTCACGCCCAGCGGCTCGAAGACCGCGCGGACCAGATCGGGGTGGAAGCCGGCCGGATTGCCATCCTGGTCACGGTAACCCCAGGGTGCCTTGTTGTGCACGCCGATGACGATCGTCTTTTCGCTCAAGATCCGCTCTCGCGTCGTCTCGGCAAAAGCCTGGGCCGCCAAACCCAATAAGACAGCCGCCCCGCAGACCAAGGGTAGGGCCTTCCTTGCCAAAGCGTTATTCCTAAACGTCATTTCTGCCTCCTCATTCTTGAGCTTCTTCGCTCGTAGCGCTCTTGACAAAGAGAAAGTATGCTAGGTATATCAGGTATGTCAATAACGTCGAAGAACGGTGCGGCCCAGGGTTCCGTCAAACGGCCTGTTGCCTGGCTTGACCCAGGGTGGAGCGAAGGCGTGATAAGGGACGTCGAGTGACCGGCCGTCGACCAGGACCGCGCCGCGGCAAGGGAATTTTGCTCAGCACGATCGTTTTCTAAATGCAGAAGAGACCTCGACCATGCGCGCCAGAAGAACAGGCAATGCCTTACACGAGACCGTCCGGGAAGAGATCGCTCGCCGGGTTCAGTCGGGGGAATACGACCCCGAGGTGCCGCTGCCGTCCGCAGCGGCCTTGGCCGAAGAGTTCGACGTCAGCGTGATCACGACCAAAAGGGCGATTCGCGATCTTCAGTCAGCGGGGATTCTGAGATCGGTGCCCGGATTGGGGACCTTCGTTCGCGAACAGCGCCGTTTCATCCGGGATCTCGATCTCTCGCTGACGTCCATGGACGACGCGCGTCGGCTCGGCTTCACCCCCTCGATCCAGTTGATCTCCATCACGCGGGAGAAGATGAAGGATCTCTCGTTCGACGTCTTCTCGATACCGACCGATCCCCTGCTCTGCGTGCGCAAGCTGGTGTTGGCCGATGACGTTCCGATCATGTTCGACACCGCCTTCATCACGACGCCACTCAGCGATTCCGTCGTCGACGAATTCGGCAGCAAGTTCATCTACCAGGCCCTCGTCGACAGCGGCTCGCAGGTGACGGCGACACGGCTGATGATCGACGCGGCCCCGGCATCGGCGGCGGTGCAGGAGCATTTCGCCGTTCCCAACGGCTATCCCACGCTCCGCCGCATCTATGAGTTCAGGACCAGCGATCCCAGCCTCAAAGTCTTCGGCTGTGCGGAGTCCCCTTTCGATCGCTTGGCCTGCACCATCGATCTGCCGATGGCCGATTAGCGTGCCGACGGCCGCCCCCACAGCTTTGCAGCCCCCCTCGGTGTCACGCCGCGAGCTCGACGCCCGCTTGAGGTCCATTCGCGCTGAAATGGAGCGCGAAGGGATCGCTTTCGTCGTCCTCACGGATAGGGCCAACATCCAATATGTCACCGACTACCGCACGCTAACCTGGGCCTATCATGCCCGGCCGATTTTCGCTTTGCTCGACCTGGACGTCCTCCTTCTTGTCGCGAGCAAAGCTGAATCCCGGAACATCGAAAGCCGGGAGCGCGCTTTCGTCCCGGTCTACTACGACGGCTATCTCGCCGAAGCCGCACAGGCCACATTGCGCGAAATCTCGGTCCGCGATCGCACCGCTGCGGCGGCAACGGCAATCGATTACGGGCCGGACATGTTCGGCCGCGGCTGCCTCGAACTCATCGACGGCATGGCAAGTCTCTCCAGGGGCGCGCGGGTTCGCAGCGCCGCCGACCTCCTTTGGCGCGTCCGCAGGGTGAAATCGGAATTCGAAGCCAGTCTCAAACGCAGAGCGTTCGAGATCGTCAACACGGCGTTCGACGATGTCGTTGGCATGGCTCACCCCGGGATCACCGAGTTCGAGCTCTATCAGCGCATGCAGGCGCGCATCTTCATGCTTGGCGCCGAGCGCGCCGACCCCATCGCGATGACCTTCGGCCGGGGTGACTTCATCTACAACCGGCCGCCGGGAGACAGGACGCTGGCGCCCGGCGACTACATTTGGACCGATTTCCGCTCGACCTATGGCGGCTATCCGGCCGACCGCAACCGCATCGCGCGGGCGGGCGCGGCGGAGCCTTGGGAATGCGACCTCTATCGAAGGACTCGCGAAGCCACGGTCGGGATCGCGCGCGGCATCCGCGCCGGCATGACTTGCGGCGATGTTTATTCATCGTACGAGCAGGCATGGAAGGAGGCAGGTCTCGGGGCCCCCTACGGTCTGCTGTCCCGGATCGGCCACGGAGGTGGCCTCGGCGTCACCGAACCGCCGTCGATTTCCAAAGATGGCCCTGAGGTCATCGAGAAGGGGATGATCCTGCACATCGAACCGAAGCTTGAGCGGGACGGAGCAGTCTTCCAGTTCGAAGAGATCGTCTTCGTTACGGACACGGGCGTCGAGTTTCTCAGCGAACTCGCACCGGAGGAAATCCCGATCGTCGATGTGGGCTGCGCCTTGGAGAGGAGGAGCGGGTGACCTTCTCTGTCGAGGCGCTTGCCGAATTCGCTTGCCAATGGAACCGCGACTCCCTGCCGCAATCCGTTCGGCAGGCCGCCGAGCTGGCCATCCTCGATACGGTGGCCGCCGCGCTGGGCGGTGTCCCGACGAGAAATGCCGTCGCCTCTCGAGAGGCCGCTCGCGATACTTTTGGGGGCGGCGACTCCAACGTGTGGTTCGTCCAAGAGACCCTGCGCCAGCCCGGCGCCGTCTTCGCCAATTGCGCTGCGGCGAGCGCCCTGGATGCCGACGACGGTCACCGCGGCGCATCCGGCCATCCGGGGGCCGCGATCGTCCCTGCCGTCCTTGCCGAAGCGGCGCGATGCGAAGCCGATGGAAACAACATCCTGGCCGCGGTCGCCTTTGGATACGATGTCGCGCTGCGCGTCGCCTCCGCCAGGCGGCGGGAGGCGGCGATGAGCTACGCGAGCGGCCGCTGGACCGGCTATGGCGTCGCGGCCGCCGTCGGTTACTTGCGTGGCCTGCCGGCCGATGTCATCGCGCAGGCCATCGCGATCGCCGGCGCCGAATCCCCTCAAAACCTGCCGCAAGGCGACTCGCGAAGCGTGAGCTCGGTCAAGGGCAGCAGCCCCTGGTCCGCCGTCACGGCCGTCGCCGCCGTCGACCGCGCCGCTCGCGGCGGCACGGGGCCGGTGGACATGCTTGATCGCGAACGGGCCTACGACGTGCCCGCCATCACGGCCGATCTCGGCGGTCGCTGGTTTATCGAAGAGACCTACCTCAAGCCCTATGCGTCGTGCCGCTACACTCACTCCGTTCTCGACGCGGTTTTCGCCCTGACACGTGACCACGGATGCGCGGCGGCCTCGATCGA
>JAKSDN010000902.1 GCA_022360075.1 Kiloniellales bacterium
CATCAGCGGCAGCTCGCGCAGGTCCCGGCCCTGCTTGCGGATCCAGCCCCAGTTGCGCGACGACTGCTCGCCGGCGACCCGCCCCTTCTCGCAGAGCACCACGGGGATTCGCCACTGCGTGAGATAGAGCGCCGCCGTCACACCGACCACGCCGCCGCCGATCACGACCACGCCCGCGCGCTTCGGCAGCGGTCGTTCGGCGCTGTGCGCAAAGTCGGCGGTCTTTGCGGGCATCATCGGCGAGCGGTGTTTCTGGCCGCGTCCGCGGCGGCGACTCGAGGCGGGACCGGGCTTGAGGATTTCTGGAGCGCGAGCCTAGCCCGGACGGCGGAGATCTGCCAAGCGCCGAGCGGGGCGGCACGGTTTGCGCGCGGCGAACGAAGAAAAGGCGCGAACCAAAGGCCGAAAGCGGCGCTCGTCGCACCGCCGAAGCTCAGCGGATTTTGAGGACTTCGGCGTTCCGGATCGTGGCGGAGGGGGTGGGATTCGAACCCACGAGGCGGTTTCCCGCCCACACGCGTTCCAGGCGTGCGCCTTAAGCCACTCGGCCACCCCTCCCGCGGGTGTCTGGCGCGCAGAACGGCGCGACGTTAGCCGAGGCCGCTTGGCGATGCAACGTCAGGGCAGGGCCCGCTGCCGGCGGCAAGGCGAAGGGCGCGCGGGGCCGGCGCGTGACGCAGGGCGGGGCGGGCTGCTAGACTCGCGCCCCGAAACGGTCGCGGCTCGGGCCCCGGGCCGGCGCCCGAGCACACGCTGGAATCCCGGCATCGTCTGGCGGTCGGCGACAAAGCGGGGAAAGGCACGAGGTGAGATTCGTAGGACGCCTAGTAGGTTGGCTGTTGCTGCTGGCCGCCCTCGCCTCGCTCGGCTACGACCTCGCCCAGACCATGAAGGGCCAGGGCTTCAAGCTCTCGCCGCTGGGACAGCTCTGGTTCGATCTCCATCCGGGCAGCCTGAACCTGATCCAGGCCGTGATCGAGCGCTACCTCTGGCCGCCGTTGTGGGACTCGGGCATGGCGCCGCTGCTGCAATGGCCGGCACTGCCGGTCTTCCTGGTGCCGGGGCTGATCCTGGCCGTGCTTTGCCGCCGGCCACGGCCGCGCCGCCGCTGGTTCAAAAGCTAGCGCGTTTTGCGTTCGCATAGAGTCGAGCCGGGGCCGTACGATCAGGAAACGCGCTAGTGGTACGACTCCAACATTCCGATCCCGGAATGTCGGGCCGCTCCACTAGGTAACTTTTTGTTTGGGTTCAATTCTGGTCGACACTTGATCCAATTTCATCGGACTCAAGTGTCGGAATTGAACCACTAGCGCGGCGGGTCCGGCGGATTGGCGCGGGGCGCGAAGTCGCTCTTGCCCCGCACGGCGTCGAAATCGCCCAGCGCCCAATGCACCGAGGGAAAGGCGATATCGTCCCAGGGGATCTGTTCCCATAGGAACAGCGCGACCTCCGCCGTCTCCTCGCCGGCCGAGACCTCCGGGGAGGTCAGGCGCGAGAGGTAGATGAGCTGGATCTGGCTGATCCGCGGGATCGAGTAGACCCCGAGAAGCTGCTGGATCTCGAGCTTGGCGCGCGCCTCCTCCCAGGCCTCGCGCAGCGCGCCCTCGGCCGCGGACTCGTGCAGCTCCAGGAAGCCGGCCGGCAGAGTCCAGTAACCCTTGCGCGGCTCGATCGCGCGCCGGCACATGAGGATGCGATCGCCCCAGGTCGCCACCGAGCCAACCACGATCTTCGGGTTCTCGTAGTCGATGAAGCCGCAGGACTCGCAGACGAGACGCTGACGGTCGTCACCCTGCGGGATTCTGCGCACGAATTCCGGTGCGGCTTTCGGCTTCGGCGTGGACATCGCCGAAGTGTGACGCAGCCCACAGACCGGGGCAAGCGAGCCGCCCGCCATGAATGTGGCGGGCGCGACGGCGAGCGTTCAGGTGTTTGGGGGAGGCGCGAAATGCGCCCCCGTGTCAGGCGCGAATATCGACGAAGCTGCCCCGTGGGAAGCTGCGTTCGCCGGCCTCGGCATCGACCTTGGGCGCGGCCTTGGCCGGTTGCTGAGGTGCCTCGACCGCCTTGGCGGCCTGTGGCGTCTCGGGCTTGGAAACGGGTTTGGCGGCCGGGTTCGAGCCGGGCGAGTCCTCGGGCCGAACGAGGCCTTGGACGGCTTGGAAGTAGCCAGGTCCAGGCGAAGCGTTGCTGGGTCCAGAGATCATCCGAGGGATCATACCCACGCGACCTTAAGGACCGGTAAAGCGGCGGCGGAAATCTTGAAATTGATGCCCGAAGTGTTATCTATGTACCAAGATAACACTTCGGGGTTTTGTCATGATCGACCGTCTCAAGGTCGAGCGCGTGCAGACCGGGGTCCGCTTGGAAAAGCGCCTGGTCAAGGTTCTGAAGGCGCTGGCCGAGTACAAGGACATGAGCCTGGGCGACCTGCTCGAGGGCATCGTGCTGCACGCCTTCGAGGGCAAGGCGCCGTTCTCGGAAGAGACGCTCGCGCAGATCGGCGCCCTGAAGCAGGTCTACGGCCTCGACCTCGACGCCGCGGCAAGCCACCGCCTGACGGAAGAGGGGTCATGACCGACGCGGCCTTTCTCGCCGCCTTCGAGGCCTGCAGCCTGTCCGGCCGCGACTTCGACCACCGCAGCCACGTGCGCGCCGCCTATCTCTACCTGCGTCGGGACGGCTATGCCGGGGCCGTCGCGAGCATGACCCGAAGCTTGAAGCGTTTTACCGCAGCGCACGGCCAGGCCTCGCGCTATCACGCGACCATCACCCTCGCCTATCTCACCTTGATCAACGAGCGCCTGGTGCTGAGGGGCGACGGCGGCGGTTGGGAAGGCTTCGCCGCGGCCAACGCCGATCTCTTCGACCGGGATCTGCTTGCGCGATACTACAAGCCGGAGACCTTGAAGTCGGAGCGGGCGCGGCAGGTGTTTGTTCTGGGCGATGCGCTAACGGATCGCCGGCTCGACCCGACAGCGTGACGAGCGCAGCGGCGGCGCGCCGGAGATCGGATCGGCGCGGCGCCCGTCCATGGCCAGGTTGAAGTTCACCGTCGGCTCGCGGTCCGGCGCCGAACCCGGCAAGCCCAGGGCCTCGCAGCCTTGCCACCAGCCGAACTGGCCGCAGACCGTGTCCTCGCGCTGGCCCTCGCTCAGCCGCGCCCGCGCTTCGAAAGCGCCATCGGGCGTGCGCACGCGCACCCAATCGGCTTCGGCGATGCCGAAGCGTTCGGCAGTGCGCGGATGCAGATCGAGCCGCGGCTCGGGCTGCACGCGGCGCAGACGGGCGATGCCGCGATGCTGGCTATGGCAGAACTGCGGCAGCTTGGCGCAGGTGAGCAGCAGGGGATAGCCGGCCGGATCGTCGTCCGGCACCGATGGCGCGAAGTCGGGCAGCGGGTCGTAGCCGTGGCCCAGCAGCAGCTCGGAATAGATCTCGACCCGCCCGGTTTCGGTCGCGAAGGCCGGCGCGGACTCGCCGCGTTGGGCATAGGCCCGCTCGCTGGGCGACACTGCGATCCGAATGCCTTGGGGTTTGGCGCGCAGCGCCTCCGGCGTGAGTCCGCTCGGCGCCAGGCGGTGGAGCAGTCCGGCCTCTTGATCGCCGTCGAAGAACTGCGCGCCGAGGCCGAGCCGTTTGGCGAGTGCGAAGACGATCCAACTGTCCGAGCGCGCCTCGCCCGGCGGCGCGACCGCGGGCTGACGGAGCTGAACGAGCTCCTCCAAGCCCTCGGCCCCGGGCATCGGCCGGTCAAAGCCGAGGCGCAGCGCCTCGTGCTCCCAGGGCGAGCTGACCGGCAGCACGACATCGGCCAAGGCCGCCGTCGGAGTCATGAAGAGATCGGTCTGGACGTGGAAAGGAACTGCCTCGAGCGCACGTCGCATGCGCCGGCTGTCGGGCTGCGACAGCAGCAGGTTCGAGCCGAAGGCGAAGAGGCCTTCGATCCGGTAGGGCTCGCCGCTTTCGATCGCCTGACAGAAGTCGGCGCCGGTGACCCAGCCACCCGCCGCCGGGCCGAGCGGGCGTTGCTGACGGCCGATGGTCTTGGCCGCCTGGCTCGGCGCGAGCAGGTCGCGGCCGCTGACGTCGTTCGTCGGCACGCCCGAGAGAAAGCGGTTGCCGCCCGGCGCGTCGTAGCTGCCGGTGAGTGCATAGAGTAGGGTGACGGCCCGGGCGGTCTGGGTCGCGTTGGCGTGCTGGCCGAGCCCGGTCCAGGCGTAGAAGCTGACCGACTCGCTTTCGGCGATCAGCGCCGCCGCCCGGTCTATAGCCTCGGCCGGCACGCCGGTGAGCGCGGCGACGCGATCCGGCGCATAGGCAGCACAGAGTTCCTGGTAGAGCGCGAAGGCCGGCCGGCAGTGCACCGGGCCCTGTGCGGTCTCGATTTCGAAGCGTCCCTCGACCGCGGCGTCCGGCCAGGCCGTCGCGCCGTCGCGCGGAACCGGCGCCGTCCGACCGGTATCCTCGCGCCAGACGACGAAGCTCTCGGGTGCGTCCGTGTCTCCGACGTCGCGGGCGCGCAGGAAGCGTCCGTCGTCGTCGCGCACCAGAAAAGGCGCGTTGCTCCAGCGTTTGACGAAGTCCAAGTCGAAGCCCTGCCGGGCGATCACGCGCTCGGCGATGCCCAGCGCGAGGGCGCCGTCGGTCCCCGGACGCGGCTGCAGCCAGAGGTCGGCCTTGACCGCAAGCCCGACACGGCGGGGATCGATCACCAGCAACTTGGCGCCCCGGGCCTTCGCTTGTGCCGCCCGGGTGCCGTGGGCCAGCCAAGCGGTGTTCGGATTGTGGCCCCAAAGCACAAGGCAGTCGGTGTGCTCGAAATCGGGCACGCCGATCCCGGTCCCGAAAGTGAAGACGGGTGCATGGTCCTTGTGCCAATTGCAGAGCTCGGTCGCGTAGATCGTGTTGCAGGCGCCGTAGGCGCGCACGAAGCGCTCGACCCAGTCGATGTGGTCGGACATGGCCGTGCCGCTCGGCGTGGTGATCGCGAAGGCCAGAGCCTCGGGCCCCGCGGTCTCGGCGGTCCGCTTCATGCGCGCGGCGATCAGGTCCAGCGCCTCGTCCCAGGGCGCCTCGCGCCAGCCCGGATCGGCCGCATCCTTCGGCGCGGTGCGGATCAGCGGCATGGTGAGCCGCTCCGGCGCATGCACGATCTCCGGCGCCGCCCGGCCCTTGGCGCAGAGGTGCGCGCCGGTCGGATGGTCCGGATCCGGCTCGACCGCGACCAGGCGCCCGTTCTCGACCACGGAGATGCAGCCGCAACGCGACTTGCAGAGGGCGCAGTAGCCGTGAAGGCGTTGACGGATCGCCGAACCGCTGTCGGGCATGGTCTGATCTCTCCTGCTGTTCGTTGCGGCGCAGTCTAGCAGCGGGGATGCGCAAGCCTAGAGATCGTCACAGGTCTCATCTGTTCCCAGATGTGTTGCGGTGATTTCACAGGTGGATTGCTCGGCAGTCATCTGAAATTCAGCCGCAACAAGTTCCCCTCTCCCCCCGCCGGCCGGCTATCGGATTCACACATCTGTGTAGGCCAGAGAGGATCCGAGTTTGACGCGATGGAAGTCATCGAGGCCACGTCGCATGACGCGGGGCCCAGGTTTACCGTAGTAGCCTGTCCAGCCGCCGAGGCGGGCGAGGACCCAGGCGGCAAAGGCGAGAGAGTGTCTGGGGTGAGGGTTTTGCTGTCGCAGGGTTTTGCCCTCGAGCTTGGCCGAGAGGGCCTCCAAGAGGGCTTGATCGGCAGGCTCGAAGGCGTCGGTGAGGCTCTGGTCTGTGGCGCCGTCGCGGGCCTGTACGAGCTGCATGACTGTGACGGCCGCCAGCGTTGTGGCAGCGAGGAAGTTGATCATGGCCCGGCAATCCCCGATCTCAGCATCTTCGATGTTGAAGCCCGCTGTCTTGAGGGTGCGGAAGAACTCTTCGATGATCCAGCGCTGGCGATAGAAATCGCGCACCCGACAGGCCTCGCCAGGGGATGTGACCGAATGGCTGGTCAAGAGCCGCCAATGCAGCGGCTCGCCTTTGGCTGGTTGGGAGGTCTCGCGGATATCGACGAGCGTCAAGCTGACAGCCGCAGGCAGATCACGAGCCGCCCCGTTGAGCGGCTTGCTCAGCACGACGCGAGAGAAGCGCAAGGCGCATTCGGCGCTTCGCGCGGCACGCCCGGGAGCGGCTGGAATGTTCACTGTCGTGCGACCCTGCTCGGGCAGAGCGTCAGCGAAGGCAAACAGCAGGCTCTTGGCCGGCTCTCCTTGCTCGGGCTCGATCCGCCGATCCTGGGCAACCCGGACCACCAGATGCAGGTTGTCGGGGCGACAAGCGAACAATTCGTAGATATCACTCTCACGGTCGGCCACAACGGTGATCTGGGCCGCCGCCTGCAGCAGCTCGCTGGCACGCGCCATACCGTCGAGCCAGCGCTGCGATTCCTTCTGCGCGGTCGCACGCCCACGCCGCGAGGCGACCTTTCGGCCTCCCTCACGGTTCCAGATCTGGGCATCGACAAGACCAAGCAAAGCGCCCGTTCCCGCTTCCACCGCCAAAACCGGATGCAGCAGAAGACCGCCCAAGGCCCCGCCCCGACCAACCGGACCAAAGCCCTTGGCTCGCGCCCGGCGACCGCCCAGAACAATGGCACTCGTATCCTGGACCGCCACCACTTCGCGACCCGCGACCCGCTGCGCCGTCGCTTCTCCGGCATAGGCCGACATCTCAGAGGCCGTCACCGAGCCATTGCGCAGAAATCGCGTAAACTGCATCTCCCGAGCCCGCGTGCCGCCAAGACGGCGGATGCACGAGCCAGGACGCTCAACCAAGGCCTCATGCAAGGCAGCCCCCCCTTTGCAAGGCGGCGGTCACCAAACCGGCCCAGACCAAAGTCGATCCCTGACACCTGCCAAACTCCCAGACCTCAACCAACCCAAGGAATCACTTCCAACACAAACCCGCAACCGAGATGTGTGAATGCGATAGCC
>JAKSDN010001128.1 GCA_022360075.1 Kiloniellales bacterium
ACCGGCAAGCCGACTTTCGCCGGAACGTCAGCCGATGCCGGTCCCAACGCCGTGATGGCGAACTTCATCGCCGGGATCGTCGCTTACCTGCCGGAGCTGCTCGCCATGACCGCCCACACTGCCAATGCCTACCGGCGCCTCGTGCCGGGCGCCTGGGCGCCGACCCACGCGTGCTGGGGTGTGCAGAACCGATCCACTTCGGTGCGGGTGATTTCCGATCCTGCCGAAGCCGCCCGGATCGAGTACCGCGTCCCCTCTGCCGACTGTAATCCCTATCTCGCCCTCGCGGCTTGCCTGGCGTCGGGTCTGGACGGGATCGAGCGCGGCCTTGAGCCGCCGGCGCAGAGCCTGGGCGATGCCTACGGCGAGACGGTCGCGCCCGAGAGGCGATTTCCGAGAACGCTGCTGGAAGCCGCCGAGCGGCTGCAGGCCAGCGAAGCGGCGCGCCGGCTGTTCGGCGCGGCCTTCGTCGAGTGGTTCGCCGATTCGCGCATCCGCGAGGATCTGGTTTTCCGCGCGCACGTCAGCGACCTCGATGTGCAGCGCTATTTCGAGAAGATCTAGGCAGAGGTCCGAGAACAAGGGATGAAAGGGAGCGTCATGGGAATGGACTGGTACGAAGAGCTGCCGAAGTACTATCAGAAGCAGGTCGAGAAGGCGGGGCTGCACAAGCTGTCCGCCACGCGGCGCGACTTCGTCAAGGGCGCGGCCGCCACGGCCGGGCTGGCCGCGCTGGGTGGCTGGCCCAAGGCCGGCCATGCCGCGACGCGCCTGAACTACATGTGCTGGGAGGGCTACAACGATCCGCGGATCGTCGAACCCTTCGAGGAAGCCAACGACGCCGAGCTCTCGTTCGATCTGATCGTCGACAGCGCCGGCGGCTTCGCCAAGCTCGCGGCCGGCGCCTATCGCGACTTCGACGTCGTGTCCTCCGACTCGCCCTGGATCGTGCGCATGGCGCCCGCCGGGATCTGCGAGTTTCTCAACCCCGAAGACTTCGCCGACGTCTACGACACCTTCTATCCGCAGTTCCAGCCGCCCTTCGAGCCCTTGCTCTTCGACGGCAAGATCGCGGGTCTGCCGACGCGCTGGGGCTGGGTCGGGCCGACCATCAACACGGACTATTCGAAGCGCGAGGACTGGGTCAGCTACGATCCCTGCTTCGATTCCAAGAACAGCGGCAAGATCGGCGTCATGGACTGGGGCGACTGGCCGATCCTGCCGATGGTGCTGCACGCCGGGATCGACCCCTACAAGGAGCTGGGCGACGCGGAGCTGAAGGAGGTACGCAAGGTCTTGCGCGCGCTCTTCAAGAACACGCGTGCCATCGTCGGCGATCTCTCGGTGGCCCAGAAGGGACTCCTGGACGGCTCGCTGCTGACCCTGATCGGCTGCGGGTCCTACTGCACCAGCGCGCTGCGCAAGCAGGGGCACAAGCAGATCTTCTCGATCGTCCCCGAGCCGAAGGACGGTTTGAAGCAGGGGATCATCTGGATGGAGGCCACGGCCATCGTGAAGGACAGCGAGAGTCCCGAGCTGGCCAAGAAGCTGCTCAAGCACGTGGCCTCGGACGAGTCCTGCCTGGTTCTGAGCTGGACCGACTTCACCTGCAACGTGACGCCGAACGCCGCCGTCGAATCCAAGTACACGGAGGAGCAGAAGTCGGTGTTGCAGGTGGACTACATGTGGGAAGCTTGGGACAAGAGCCACTTCCACGACGTGGCGCCGAACATCGACGACATGTTGGCGATCTGGCAAGAGGAGCTGGCGAACGCCGGCTGAGACGGGGCTCCGACCGTTCGGCCAGGGTCGCGCGTGCGGCCCTGGCCGCTTTGTGTCGGGCGCTAGGAGCCTGAATGCGGGCGAACGAGCCTATTCTGCGCATTGAGGGCGTGACCAAGTCCTTCGGCAGCGTCGAGGCGCTGAAGTCCGTGTCGCTGGCCGTGGAAGCCGGCGAGTTCATCGCGCTCGTCGGCCCTTCCGGCTGCGGCAAGACGACGCTGCTGAACCATGTCGCGGGCTTCCTCGATCCGGATCGGGGCCGCATCGCCATAGCCGGCCGGAACATGGAGGGCGTGCCGCCGGCGAAGCGTCCCACCTCGATCGTCTTCCAGAAGCTCGCGCTCTTTCCGCACCGCACGGTCGCGCAGAACATCGGCTTTCCCCTGAAGCTAAGAAAGGTCCCGGCGCCCGAGATCGAAAAGCGTGTCTTGGACATGCTGCGCCTCATGGACCTCAAGGAAGTCTACCTAAAGAGATATCCGCATCAGTTGTCGGGCGGCGAGCAGCAGCGCGTCGCCCTGGCCCGCTCGATGATCTCCGAGCCCAAGCTTCTGCTCCTGGACGAGCCGCTGAGCGCGCTGGATGCCAAGCTGAAGAAAGTGTTGCAAGCGGAGCTGAAGCGGTTGCATCGGCAATTGGGGGTGACTTTCGTCCACGTAACCCACGATCTCGAGGAAGCCATGGTGCTCGCTGACCGGATCTGCGTGATGCGCGCCGGCGAGATCTTGCAGCTCGGCTCGCCGGGCGAGATCTACTACCGGCCTGTCGATCCCTTCGTGGCCAGCTTCATCGGCGATACCAACCTCTTTCCGGTCACGATCTCGGCCGGGCCCGATGGCACCATCTCCATTCGCGGTGAGAGTCTCACGGTCAACGGCGGACGGCTCGAAAGGGAACAGCTTACCGGCGGTTTGGAGGCCGGCCCGGGCCATCTGATGGTCCGGCCCGAGCTTCTCTCGCTCAAGGACGATGGCGCGCGTTTCGATTGCGAGGTCGAGGCCGAGGTCCGCGAGATCTTCCACAAGGGTTCGACGACCCAGATTCAGGCCGTGGCCAACGCGGAGCTGTCCCTGACGCTCGAGGTTCAGGGCAGCGCCGAGACCGGCTTGGCCTTCGGCAAGACGGCGACCTTCGGCTTCGACCTGAAGGACGTTTGCGTCTTGCCCGGGGAGCCTGGGTGATGGCGGAGGCCGTGCCGCGCCGCCTGCTCGAGCGCGAGGTCCTGGTGAAGGCGGTCCCGCCCGTCCTGCTGCAAACGCTGTTCTTCGCCGTGCCTCTGGTCTTGACCCTGCTGCTGACGTTTCAGGGAACCAAGTACTTCCGCCTCGTCTGGACGTGGGACTTCGACAACTGGGTGATCGTCCTGACGAAGGCCCATCACTGGAACACGATGGCGCACACCGTGGTCATGGCGGCGATCACGACGCTTCTGTGCCTGCTGATCGCCTTTCCCGTCGCCTATGCCCTGTCGACGCGCATTCGCGAGTTTCAGAACCACGTCAAGATCCTGATCGTTTTCGCATTCCTCGTCGATGCGGTGCTCAAGACCTTCGGCTGGGTGCTGTTTCTCGACGAGAAGGGCGGCCTGAACTGGTTGATGGAGCGGCTCGGCGCGGACCCGGGCTTTCAGAACATCCTCTTCACCGACTGGGCGACCCTGCTCGGCATGGTCTACAACCTGCTGCCCTTCATGATCTTCACGCTGTTCCTGGCGATCGAGAACGTCGACCGCGACCTGCTGCGCGCCGCCTACGACGCGGGCGCATCGAAGCTCCGCGCCTTCTACGAGGTGACCCTGCCGCTCTGTCGCCCGGGCACATATGCCGGCTGCATCCTGGTCTACCTGCTGAGCCTGGGCGTCTTCCTCGAGCCGAAGGTTCTCGGCGGCGGCAAGAACCCCATGGCGGCCGAGCTCATTCGCCAGACCTTCGAGACCCGCATCAACTGGCCGCTCGGGGCGGGCCTCACCGTCGTGCTGATGGTCGTTGCCGTCTTCTCGGTGTTGCTCTTCACGCGCCTCATGGGCCTGCAAAGACGCGGTGCGATGCCATGAAGCCGAAACTCGAGTCCGGCCTCGTCAATTTCGTCCTCTACGGCTCGGTCGCCGGCGTCTTGATCTTCTTCTACGTGCCCATCGTGACCCTTGTCGTCTTCTCCTTTCAGGAGGGGCGCATCCTGGCGTTGCCCTTCGACGGCTTTTCGCTGAAGTGGTATGCAGCGCTGCTCGACAACCGGGAGATCGGCACGGCGGCCGTGAATTCCGCCGTCATCGCCGCGGTGACCGCCGTGCTCGCCACGGCCTTGGGCACGGCCGCAGCCCTCGTCTGGCTCCGCTACAGCTTTCCCGGCAAGAGCGTCTTTCAGGCCCTGGTCGCGGCACCGCTGATCTTTCCGCAGCTCTTGCTCGGGATCGTGCTCTTGATCTGGTTTTCGGTCCTCGGCCTGCAACTGGATTTCTCGCTCGGCCTGCCGACCGTCATCATCGGGCATGTTGTCTATCTGCTGCCCTTCGCGCTCGTGATCGCGGGCGTGCAGATCGCGGCCTTCGACCCGACCCTGGAGATGGCAGCCAGGGATTGCGGCGCGAACACCTGGCAGGTCTACCGGGAAGTCACACTGCCGATCATCTGGCCGGGCGTCTTCTCGGCCGCGATCTTCGTCTTCCTCATGTCCTGGGGGAACTTCTACCTGACCTACTCCTTGAACGGCACGGAGCGGACGCTGCCGACCTTCATCTTCAGCGGCATCGCCGTGGGCTCGTCGCCCCTCTACCCGGCGCTTGCCACCGTGATCTTCGTGCCGGCCCTCGTCCTGGTCGTCGTCGCCGACTACTTCCGGCGCCGCGCGGCGCGGAGGGGCCGATGAGGCTTTCGTGGCTCTCCGCCCTGCTGCTGCTTTGCAGCCTGCCGCTCGGCGCTGCCGCCTTGGCGCAGGAGGAAGCGGCCTGCGTGACATGTCCGGCGAAGTCGTTCTCCAAGCATCGCAGCGACGGCTATCTCGCCAAGGCGCTCGAGGCCGAGACTGAGAAAGAAAAGGCGCTCTGGCTGTCGATCGCGCTGCGTTACGACCCCGGCAACGCCACCGCCAAGCGGCTGTTGGACCAGCTCACCGCGGGCCGTCCGCAAGCGCGCTGACCGGCGCTGCGCCCGACCCATTTTCCGAGAGAGCGACCCCCGCTTATCGCCGGGGCGCCAGCCGGTCGTTCTTCACGCTCTTCAAGCAAATCAACGAAATCCAAAAATCCAAATTGACAACACATTCCTGAAACCTTTAAATCCACAAGCTCCATATAAGCCACAACAACGGCACGCCGGAAGGCTCGCGCTTCATGTTCCCGGGACTGGTGCAAATCGCCAGAGAGATTCGCTCTAAGCGCTTGACCGCGGAAGCGCTCGTCACCTGGTCCCTGGAATCCATAAAAGCCAAAAATCAATCAGTGAATGCTTTCTCGGATGTCTATGCCGAGGAGTCTCTGGCGGCGGCCCGCGCCTGCGATCGGGATGCGGCCGAGGGACGATGGCACGGGCCGCTGCACGGGGTCCCGATCGGCGTCAAGGATCTCTTCTTGACCAAGGGCCGGCGCACCGCGCGCGGCTCGGCCGCGTATCGCGACTTCGTGCCGGAACACAGCGCGCCGATCGTCGAGCGCGTCGAGGCGGCGGGTGCCATCGTCGTCGGCAAGACGACCACGACGGAGCTCGGCTGGTCGGGGTCGAGCGTTTCCGAGCTCTACGGAGCGACCCGCAATCCCTGGAATACGAGACTCACGAGCGGCGGCTCGAGCAGCGGCTCGGCGGCGGCCGTGGCCGCGGGCATGGTGCCCTGCGCGCTGGGCTCGGACGGCGGCGGCTCCGTGCGCATCCCCGCCTCGTTCTGCGGCATCTTCGCCATGAAGGGCAGCCTGGCGCGCATCCCGACCTATCCCTGGAGCGCCACCGAGATGCTGTCCCACGCGGGGCCCATGACCCGCAGCGCCGAGGACAGCGCGTTCCTGTTCAATCTGCTGAAGGGCCCCGACCCCCGCGACCACAACGCGTTGCCCGACGACGGCCTCGATTACATGACGGACTCGATCGATCTGGCCGACCTGAGGATCGCCTACGCGCCCAGCCTGTTCGGCGTGGCGGTCGATCCGGAGGTCGCGCGGGCCGTCGCCGAGAGCGTGGCGCTGGTCGGCGACACCTTGGGGGCCGATGCGGTCGAGGTCGAGCCCGGCTGGCAGGATCCGATCCGCATCTTCGAGACGCTTTGGGTGGCCGGGCGGGGGCAGGCCTACGGCGGTTCTGGCGCCAAGGCGGGGCAGGGCTTCGGCCGCGGCTTTCGGGCCTTGGTGGAGGCCTCGCAGACATACAGCCTGGCCGACTACCTGGACGCCATGAAGGCGCGCGCGCAGTTCGCCGCCGAGCTGCACGGCTTCTTCGAGACTTACGACTTGCTACTGCTGCCGACGGTGCCGATCCTACCCTTCGACGCGGAGCTGGAGGCGCCGCCGGACTGCCAATGCCGGTCCGAGGTCCTGCGCTGGACCGGTTGGACTCCCTTTACCTATCCCTTCAATTTGAGCGGCAATCCCGCTGCCTCGTTGCCTGTCGGGTTTTCCGCGTCCGGATTGCCCATAGGCCTTCAGGTCGTCGGCCCACGGCACGCCGACCTGCAGGTCTTGTCCTTTTGCCGCGCCCTCGAGGCGGCTCTTCCCTGTCGATTTGCCAGCGACGGGGCGGCCGATGACGCCGCCGAGAGTGGCTTGCCCGCAGGGCGCGGCAAAACCCCTGAAAACGTCAATAACGTGGAGGCGAAGAGATGAAACTGGATAGACGTAGCGTGTTGCGCGCGTCCGCCATGGCGGGCCTCACGGCCGGCCTGCCGGTCCTCAACACGAAGTTCCTGGTGAGCGAGGCCCTGGCCTCCGATCGGCCCATG
>JAKSDN010001058.1 GCA_022360075.1 Kiloniellales bacterium
AGGTCTCTTCGCCGGCCAGGTCCTTGCGCCGGCGGGAGCGCCGCCGGCCGCCGCGCTTGCCCCGGCGCCGCCGGCCCTTGGGCTGCTCTTCGTCGCCGTCGCCCGCCTCTGCCGAAAGCTCCTCGTCTTGTGCCTCTTCGGGCTCGTCTGGCGCCTCTTCCCGGGTTTCGGGCCGGGTTTCGGGCCGACTCTCGGGCTCCGCGGCGGCGGCTTCGCCGTCCTTCTTGCGCCGTCGCCGGCGGCGGCGGCGGCCTTCCTCGCCCTCCGCGGCCTCGGCCGACTGGCCACGGTCGCGCTCCTCCTCGCCGTCCTCGTTGAAGCGCTTCAACTCGAAATCGGGCGGGATCAGGGCGTCATTCTGGTCCACCTGGATCTTGAGTGTGTAGCGCTGCTCGATCTCGATCAGGCGGCTGCGCTTCTCGTTGAGCAGCTCGAGCGCCACGGCCAGTGGCACGGCGACGACGATCGTACCGCCCTGGCGGCGGACGCCTTCTTCCTCGAGGACCCGCAGCACGTGCAGGGAAGAGGACTCGGTCGAGCGCACGAAGCCGCGGCCGCCGCACGTCCCGCAGGGCTCGGTCGAGCTCTCGAACAGGCTTGGCCGCAGGCGTTGGCGCGACATTTCGAGCAGTCCGAAGGGGCTGATGCGGCCGAGCTGGATCCGGGCCCGGTCGTTGCGCATCGCCTCCTTCAGGCGGCGCTCGACCTCGCGGTTGTGCCGCGGCTCCTCCATGTCGATGAAGTCGATCACGATCAGGCCCGCGAGGTCCCTGAGCCGAAGCTGCCGGGCGACCTCCTGGGCCGCCTCGACGTTGGTCTTGAGCGCGGTCTCCTCGATGTGGCGCTCGCGCGTGGCGCGGCCCGAGTTCACGTCGATAGCGACCAGGGCCTCGGTCGGGTTGATCACGATGTAGCCGCCCGACTTGAGCTCGACCGTGCTGTTATGCATGTCGTCGAGCTGGCGCTCGACCTGGTAGCGCTGCAGCAGCGGGACCTCTTCGTCCTTGTAGACCTGCACGTTGCGGGCGTGGCTCGGCATCAAGGACTTCATGAAGGCCTTGCCGATCTTGTAGCCTTCCTCGCCGGCCACCAGGACCCGCTCCATGTCGCGGCTGTAGAGGTCGCGAATGGCCCGCTTGATGAGGTTGGCTTCCTCGTAGATCAGACAGGGCGCCTCCGACTGCAGCGTGGTCTCGCGGATCTCGTCCCAGAGCCGCAGGAGGTACTGGTAGTCGCGGCGGATCTCGGCCTTGCTGCGCTGGCTGCCGGCCGTGCGCACAATGACCGCCATGCCCTCGGGAATCGCGAGCTCCGAGATGACTTTCTTGAGGCGCCGGCGGTCGGGCACGTTGCCAATCTTGCGGCTGATCCCGCCGCCCTTGTTGGTGTTGGGCATCAGGACGCAGTAGCGGCCGGCCAGCGAAAGGTACGTCGTCAGGGCCGCGCCCTTGGTGCCGCGTTCCTCCTTGGAGACCTGGACCAGGAGGACCTGGCGGCGCTTGATGACCTCCTGAATCTTGTAGCGGCGCGGCGACGCGGCCCGCTTGTTCGCGTCCTCGTCGATCTCGTCGCCGCCGACCGTGTCGACCCGGGTCTCGACCTCGACTTCCTCGAGCTCGCCGCCGTTAGCGGCACCGTTCGCCCCCTTGGCCTCGGCTTCTGCCGCCGGCTCCGGCTGCGCCTCGCCATTGCCTGAGGCCTCGGCTTCTCGCGCCTCGCCGTTCGGCCGCTCCACGGCCACACCGTCCAGCTCGCCGTCGCTCTCGCTCCCGGCATCGGCGGCTTCCTCCGACGCGGCTTCCGCCGTCGCGGAGTCGGCACCGTCTTCGTCGCCGCCGTCACCGTCCTCGTCGCGCTCGGCATCGGCCGCTTGCTTCTGGCGGGCGGCCTCTTCGGCGACCAGGGCCTGCCGGTCGGCGATGGGGATGCGGTAGTAGTCGGGGTGAATTTCGCTGAACGGCAGAAAGCCGTGTCGGTTGCCGCCGTAGTCGACGAAGGCCGCTTGGAGCGAAGGCTCGACGCGCGTGACCTTCGCCAGGTAGATGTTGCCTTTGAGCTGTCGCCGGGCGTTACTTTCGAAGTCGAATTCTTCGAGTCGGGAACCACTGACCACGACCACCCGGGTCTCTTCCGGGTGGGTGGCGTCGATCAACATTTGCTTTGCCATAAAGGAGGATCCTTGGACCGCGTCCAGCGGGCGCCAGTTTCGGCGTGCTCCGCGGCGCGTTATTGCTTGTGATGGATTGCTGTCTCATGGCCATGGATGCGACTCGTTCGATGGGCTGTCCTGGAAAGCGGGAGTTGGCGATTGCTGCGGCCTCCGCCGGATCAGGACGCCGGATCGCGCCCAAGCCGAAAAACACGTGGCGGACCGGAATCCGCCTTCGGTCGAAAGACTGTCCAGCAACCGCAGGCCGAAGGACGGCGCCAGCGGCGGTTCCCCGGTGCGTCTCGAACTTCGAGCACCGTCCGGTTAGCGGTTCTGGAGCTGCCGCGCTCAGCGCTCTGGCTCTAAGGTCCTGGCCTGAAACGGCCGAACAGTCATCCGCTAACATAAGTGGCGCCGCCGGTTTCCACAATCGCTTTGTCGGTATGGCCCACCCGGCCCGGGCGCGCCACGCCGGTTGGGCCGGTCGGCGGGCGGTGGCGGGGCTCACGGCCATTTTCTACTTGGTCAACATGGACTTATTTAGGTATATCTCGTGTTTAGGTTTGACTATGGCTGCTAAATCTTGGCTCCAAGGTCCGAGATGACACGGCTCGCCGCTTTCTGGCTCGGATTGCTCGTCGCGGCCCTTGTCGCGGCCGGGCCCGCGATTGCCGCCAAGCCCACGGCCGAGGCCGTGCGAATCGGCGTGCATCCGGACAAGACCCGATTCGTGCTCGAGCTGTCGGACAAGCCGAGCTACCGCGTCTTCATCCTGCCCGATCCGGTGCGCGTCGTCATCGACCTGCCCGAGCTGGACTGGCGTCTACCGGCGCAATCGAATCCGAGCAGCCAGGGGCTGATCAGCACGCTGCGCTACGGCCTGTTCGCGCCGGGCACCAGCCGCGTGGTCCTGGACATGACCGGTCCCGTGGGCCTCAAGTCGGTCTCGGTCCTGCCCGCCGCGAACGGTGCCGGCCACCGCCTGATCGTGGACATCGCGGCGAGCAGCCGCGTCGCCTTCGAGGCGGGCGAGGGGCGTGGGCGCTTCGTCTCCGACCCGCCGCTGCCCCAACTTCGCCAGGTCGCGCTGCCGGTCGTGCCCAAGCTGCCGAGCGCCCGAGGTCAGCCGACCATCGTGATCGATCCCGGCCATGGCGGCGTCGATCCCGGGGCAATCGGCGTCCTGGGTACCTATGAGAAGGATCTTGCGCTCGACTACGGCCGGGAGCTCAAGAAGCAGCTCGAGGCCACGGGGCGCTACCGCGTCGTGCTCACGCGCGACCGCGACGTCTTCCTTCGGCTGCGCGACCGCTTCGCCATCGCCCAGAAAGTGGACGGGGATCTATTCCTTTCCCTCCATGCCAATACCGTGGCCCAGGACTATGTCCGTGGCGCCTCGGTCTATACGCTTTCGGAGAAGTCGTCGGATGCCGAGGCCGCGGCCTTGGCGCGCAAGGAGAACCTTTCCGACATCATCGCGGGCGTGAATTTCTCCGATCACACGGAGGACGTGAGCAAGATCCTCATCGACCTGGCTCAGCGCGAAACGATGAACCTCTCCAAAGACTTCGCCAATACGCTGGTCAAGGCCCTGGGACGTCGCGTCAAGCTCTTGCGCAACACCCACCGCTACGCCGGCTTCGCCGTGCTCAAGTCGCCGACCGTGCCCTCGGTCCTGGTCGAGGTCGGCTATATCTCCAACGCGACCGAGGAGCGGCTCTTGCGCTCGCCGGGCCACCGCGCGAAGGTGGGCCAAGCGATCCTAGAAGCCATCGACAGCTATTTCGATTGGCAGGAAGGCCTCCGCCGTTCATAGCGAGGCCACATTCTTAGGGTTTGATTAAGCGATGTGGGCCTTGACTGAGCGTTCGGGCCGACGGGTGTCGCTTGGAGCCGCTTAGCCAAGACCGCGCATGATACGACTCCTGACGATCCTTCTTGTCCTCGGCGTCATCGTCGGCCTCTCCGCCGCGGGCGGGGTCGGCTATGTCTTCTATCGCTACGGCCGGGATCTGCCGGCGCATCAGCAGCTTGCGGGCTACGAGCCGCCGACGGTCACGCGCGTGCACGCCGGCGACGGCCGCCTGCTGGCGGAGTTCGCCAAGGAGCGGCGGGTCTTCGTGCCGATCAAGGCGATCCCGCTGCGCGTGACCAACGCCTTCCTCTCGGCGGAGGACCAGAACTTCTACCAGCACCCCGGCGTGGACATCCCGGCCGTGCTGCGCGCGGCCGTGACCAACCTGGCGAACCTGGGCCAGAACAAGCGCCCGGTCGGCGCCTCGACGATCACCCAGCAGGTCGCGAAGAACTTCCTGCTGACCAACGAGGTGTCGATCGAGCGCAAGGTGCGCGAGGCCCTGCTCGCGTTCAGGATCGAGCAGGCGATCAGCAAGGAGCGCATCCTCGAGCTGTACCTGAACGAGATCTACCTCGGCTTTCGCTCCTACGGCGTCGCCGCGGCGGCGCTCAACTACTTCAACAAGTCGCTCGACGAGCTCACCGTCGCCGAGGCGGCTTATCTGGCGGCTCTGCCCAAGGCGCCGAACAACTACCACCCGATCCGCAAGCCCGAAGCCGCGGTGGCGCGCCGCAACTGGGTGATCAACCGCATGCGCGAGGACGGCCATATCACAGCGGAGGAAGCCGCGCTCCAGCGCCAGCAGCCGCTCGAGGTGCGCGAGCGCGACGCGCTCGAAGTGGCGCAGGCCGACTACTTCGCCGAGGAGGTACGCCGCGAGCTGATCGAGCTCTATGGCGAGGACGGGCTTTACGAGGGCGGCCTTTCGGTGCGCACGACGCTCGACCCCAATCTCCAGGGCATCGCCGAGCGGGCCCTGCGACAGGGGCTGATCACCTACGACCGCCGCCACGGCTGGCGCGGCCCGGTGACCCGGATCGAGCTCGCAGGGGAGGACTGGCGGACGCCGCTCGAGGCCCTGGAGCTGCCGCCCGGCAGCGCGCCTTGGCAGCTAGCTGTCGTGCTCTCGCTCGGTGGCCGGAGCGCCGAGATCGGCCTTCAGGGCGGCGCCAAAGGCCGCATCCCGATGACCGAGTTGCGCTGGGCTCGGCCTTGGCTGAAGGAGCAGAAGGTGGGCGCCCGCCCGAAGCGGCCCCGCGACGTGCTGGCGGCCGGCGACGTCGTTCTGGTCGAGCCGGTGAGCGAGGATCCCGAAGGCAAAGCCTATCCCCAAGACAGCTACGCGCTGCGGCAGATTCCCGATGTCGAGGGCGGGCTTGTCGCCATCGACCCGCACAGCGGGCGCGTGCTGGCCATGACCGGCGGCTTCGCCTACGCCCGCAGCGAGTTCAATCGGGTCACCCAGGCGCAGCGGCAGCCGGGCTCGTCCTTCAAGCCCTTCGTCTATCTCGCGGCCCTGGACAGCGGCTTCACGCCGGCCACGATCGTCCTCGATGCGCCCTTCGTGATCGACCAGGGCGCCGGGCTCGGCAAGTGGAAGCCGGCGAACTATACCCACAAGTTCTACGGGCCGACGCCGATGCGCGTCGGCATCGAGAAGTCGCGCAACCTGATGACCGTGCGTCTGGCCCAGACCATCGGCATGGAGAGGGTGGTCGATTACGCCCGGCGTTTCGGGCTGATCGACGACATGCCGCCGATGCTGTCGATGTCCCTCGGCGCCGCCGAGACCACTCTGGTTCAGCTCACCACCGCCTACGCCATGCTGGTCAACGGCGGCAAGCGCATCCGTCCGACCGTGATCGATCGGGTACAAGACCGCCTCGGCGTGACGATCTATCGGCACGATACGCGTGAGTGTCTGCCCTGCCGCCAGGATATCTGGCGGCAGCAGCCGCAGCCGGTGCTGACCGACGATCGCGAGCAAGTGGCCGATCCGCGCATCGCCTATCAGGTCGTCTCGATGCTGCACGGCGTGGTCGAGCGCGGCACCGGCGTCAAGATCAAGAAGAAGGTGGACAAGCCGCTGGCCGGCAAGACCGGCACCAGCAACGACGCCTTCGATACCTGGTTCATCGGCTTCTCGCCCGATCTGGCGGTCGGCGTCTTCGTCGGCTTCGACGAGCCGCGCAGCCTGGGCCCGAAGGAGACGGGCTCGAGCGTCGCCGCCCCGGTGTTCCGCGACTTCATGGCCGAGGCCCTTCAGGACGCGCCGGCCACGCCGTTTCGCATCCCGCCCGGCATTCGGCTGGTGCGCATCAATGCCGAGACCGGCCAGGTCGCGCGCGCCGGGGACAGCCGGATCATCCTGGAGGCCTTTCTGCCCGGCACCCTCCCGACCGGCGAGCGGCTGGTGATCGATGGCGGTGTCAGCACGGTAAGCGACAGCCCGGCCTTCGTGCCGGCGACCGGCGACGGCGCGGAGACCGGCACCGGGATCTACTAGCCGGCGCGCGGCCCCCAGAACCGGAGGCGATTCCCTCCGGAATTCTTTGCAATTCAACGACCTGTGGCCTGTTCACATCGGCCCATCCGCGCTAAACAGGCGCTAGGCAATGCGCCCCAGAATCAGGAGTCCCCATGCGCGCTGAAATCGAAGCGGTGGTGAGCGAGATCCGGAGCTCGCTGGCCCTGCTGAGGAGGCATCTTTGACATCGAGGCCGCGAGCCGCCGCCTCGACGAGCTGAACAAGCTCGCCGAAGACCCGGAGCTTTGGAACGATCCCACGGAAGCGCAGAAGCTGATGCGCGAGCGCACGGCGCTCGATCAATCGATCTCCAGCTACCACGCGGTCGAGACCGAGCTCGAAGACGCCATGACTCTGCTCGAGCTGGGCGAGGCGGAAGAGGATGCGGCCAGCATCGAGGAGGCCGAGGCCGCGCTGATGGCGCTGCGCGCCCGCGCCGAGAAGCAGCAGCTCGAAAGCCTGCTGTCCGGCGAGGCCGACGCCAACGACTGCTACTTGGAGCTCAATGCCGGCGCCGGCGGCACCGAGGCGCAGGACTGGGCCGAGATGCTGCTGCGCATGTACACACGCTGGGCCGACGCGCACGGCTTCAAGGCCGAGTGGCTCGAGGAGAGCCCCGGTGAAGAGGCCGGAATCAAGTCCGCCGCCCTCAAAATCCAGGGGCACAATGCCTACGGCTGGCTGAAGACCGAGTCGGGCGTGCATCGCCTGGTGCGGATCTCGCCCTTCGACTCCCAGGCCCGCCGGCACACCAGCTTCGCCAGCGTCTGGGTCTATCCGGTGGTCGACGACAGCATCGAAATCGAGATCCTCGACAAGGACCTGCGCGTCGACACTTACCGGGCCTCGGGCGCCGGTGGCCAGCACGTCAACCGCACCGACAGCGCGGTGCGCATCACGCACCAGCCGACGGGCATCGTCGTGCAGTGCCAGAACGATCGCTCGCAACACAAGAACCGGGCCACGGCCATGGCCATGCTGAAGGCCCGGCTCTACGAGCACGAGCTGCAGAAGCGCGAGGCGCAGGCCCAGGCCGAGGCCGACAGCAAGTCGGACATCGGCTGGGGCCACCAAATCCGCTCTTACGTGCTGCAGCCTTATCAGATGGTCAAGGACCTGCGGACTGGGGTAGAAAAAGGCAACGCCCAGGGCGTGCTGGACGGGGACCTGGATGACTTCCTCGAAGCCTCCCTGGCGCATCGGCTCGACGGCGGGGTCGAGCAGGTGGAGGAGGCCACGTCCTAGCCAGGCTCAGGGCGACGGATCAGAGGGGAGATCGCCCGTGAAGGAAGTGCTCGACGGCATATTCATGTGGTCCCGGCTGTCCGAGCCGCACGGCTATGACTTCAACGGCTATTTCCTGCGCCATCCCGACGGCAATCTGGCGGTCGACCCGGTCGAGCCCGGGGAAGAGGATCTGCAGACTCTGATCAAGGAGGGCCTGAGCGAGATCCTGATCACCAACCGGAACCACTCGCGCGCCGCGAACGTGCTCCGCGACGCGACCGGTGCTCGGACCGCCATTCACCGCGCGGACGCCGACCATGCCCAGCGCCAGGGCTGCGTCATCGACGAGGCCATGTCGAGCGGCGAGATGCACGGCCCGCTCCTGATCATACCGGCCAAGGGCAAGTCGCCGGGCGAGGTCGTGCTGCATTGGCACGAGCGCCGGCTTCTTTTCGTCGGCGATGCGGTGATCGGCAACCCGCCGGGCGAGCTGTCGCTCTTGCCCGAGGACAAGCTCGACGATCCCACGCAGCTCCGCGACAGCCTGCGGGCCTTGCTCGACGTCGATTTCGATACGCTCCTGCTGGGCGACGGCGAGCCGCTCCTGAGCGGGGCCAAGGCACGGCTGAGCGCTCTGGTGGAGAGCTTCCCGGAAGCGGATGGCGGGTGACGCTTTCGCCAACCGTTCTACCGCGTTCCAGCCCACCATCGATTTTCAATGTTCTCAAGACGAGGACGCAAAGCGTCTTCCTAGCGAAGACCGAATACCAGAATCATGGCGGCCCGATCCAGGCGCCGTGGGCGTCGCAAAGCGCCAGGCGTCGGCTCTCGGGCATGCCCTTGCCATGGCGCGTCAGGGTCAGTGCCGGCGCTTCGGCCGCGCCCCATTCGAGGCCGAGGCGATACAGCATGCGCAGTTCGCCCAGCCGATCGAGTTGGGCGAGAAAGGCGGACCGCGCCTCGACCGCGAACTGGTTGAGCGTGAAGGAATGCACGAGGCAGATCGGCTCATCCGCTCCGATCGCGTCCAGGGCTTCCGGCAGTCGCGCCTGGCCATCGCCGGCCAGCAAAGTTGGGCGCAGGCGTGCGGCGATCGCGGCGGCGGTCTCGAGGCGGACGGCACGTTCGTGCTGCTCGGGCCAGATCAGGGCGCGCAGCCAGGCGACGTCCGCCGGGTCGGCCGGGTCGAGCGGGACTGGATCGATGCCGATGCGGCTTGCGACGGCCGGCAAGCGTCGCGGGAGGGTGGGGGCCCGGCCGTGCAGGGTGCAACGGAGGATGAGCGGCGCCTCAGGGTCGCCGACGAAGCCCGCCGCGCCGTAGTCGTAGCCGTAGTGGTCCCAGAACAGGTTCAGGCCCGCACTGGCACCGATCTCGATGATGTGCAGCGGCGCAACGGTCATCTCTGCGACGGCGGCGAAGCCCGGCAGCAGGCAGGCGCAGCGCTGGACCTCGTTGGTGCTGACGACCCGCGTGCGCAGGATCTCTGCGATTTTGTCGGCGTGACGGCGGCAGAAGGCCTGGAAGGCGGGAAAGGCGCCATCGGCGGGTGCCGGTGACGCGGTGAGGCTCGGATAGAAGGCGGCCAGCGGCTCGTCATCGGGCCCTTGCAGCAACAGCGCGTGCACCGCGCCGAGCAGCATATTGGCCGGCGGCTGGCCGTCGCGGCGAGCCGAGGCCAGCGCCAACAGCGCCGGGTCCTCGGCGACGCCGAGGGCGATCGCGTGGTAGAGCGGCGATATGCCGCGGCATTCACGCTCGGCGAAGCTGCGAAAGCGGTCAGCCAGGGCGGCGTGATCGGGTTCAGACATGGTCTTCTCGCCGCTGGGTTTAGAGGTCCTCGTAGAAGGCGGCCGTCAAGCCGGCCTTCGCCCGCGCATCGTCGTTGAAAGGTGGTTTCAGCGTTCCCTTGAAGTGGCGACGGACCAAGCTTCGCCAAGTCTCGGCCGGCGCCAAACCGCGCTGTGCGCAGAGCCAGTCGAACCAGCGTTTGCCGATCGCGACGTGC
>JAKSDN010001047.1 GCA_022360075.1 Kiloniellales bacterium
AGCTCGGTGTCGAGACCGCCGCGCGTGGTGCCGTAGAGCGGATCGAAGAGCCGCATCAGCCACATGGTGCGCAGCAGCACGATGATGATGATCAGCGGCTTGAGCATCGGCAGGGTGAGCTTGAAGAAGGTGCGCCAGCTCGAGGCGCCGTCGATCTGGGCTGCCTCGAACTGGTCGCGCGGCATGCCCTTCAGCCCGGCCAGGAGGACGAAGACGGAAAACGGCAGCCACTGCCACACGGTCATGAAGACGATCGTGTTGAGCGCGTTGCCGGCGCTGGACAGGAAGGCGACCGGCTCGATCCCCACCCAGCCCAGGACCGTGTTCACCACGCCGAACTGGATGTGAAGCATGTAGTTCCACATCAGCGACATCGACAGCGGCGAGACCAGGAGCGGAATGAAGCAGAGGCCGCGGACGATGCCCTGGCCCCTGAAGTCCCGGTTTAGCAGCAACGCCAAGGCCATGCCCAGCGTCAGCTCGATGACGATGCACCAGAACAAGACGTAGAGTGTGCGCCGCAGCGCCGCCCAGAACTCCCGCTCGGCCAGGATATAGCGATAGTTGTCCAGCCCGACGAAGCCCGGGTCGCCCTTCATGACGTAGTCCGTGAAGGACATGTAGAGGCTGTAGAGCGTCGGATAGACCATGAAGGCGAGCAGAAACAGCACCAAGGGCGCGATCAGCACCCATTTGGTGAGGCGGTCGTTGTCGAAGAGCCGCGCCTTGGTTCCGGCGGTCATGGACATGGCGCCCTCGGGCATCCCTTCCTGAGCCTCGGCCTGGCGTCAGGGCCTGCCGGCCGCGTCATTGCGAGCGGAGCGAAGCAATCCAGATCGCCGCGCCGGTACCAGGCCGGCTCGCAATGACGCTGGCGGGTCAGGCCACTGAGTCGCTGCGTCGCCTTATTCGACGACGGGCAGCTCGCCGTACTTCTTCTGCAGCCGGCCGAAGGACTTCACCCAGGCCGCGACGCTCTCCTCCGGCGTCGTCACCTTGGTCGCGTTCTCATGGCCGATGATGGTCATCTGCTCATAGAGCTTGCCGAAGGCGCCGCTGTTGAAGTGGAGATAGTCGTCGACGTCGGGCTTCTGCGCTTCCCATTGCACCAGGGTCGGCTGAATCCAGCCGTATTCCTTGTACTTGACGTCGATGGTCTTGTCGCTCCCGCTCAGAACGTCGACGTTGGTGCCGGCCCAGCCGCCTTCGATCATCTCCTTCTGCGTGGCGGCGGAGCCGATGTACTTCAGCAGCCAGTAGGCCGCCTCGGGATTGCCGCTGTCGCGGCTCGGCGCGAAGTGGAATGCACCGGTGTAGGGGCGCATGCCGACCACCGGCGCGGCCGCGGCCTGGGCGCCCTCGACCTTGAGCGCCACGTCGGAGGCCCAGTTCCACAGCCCGTTGTACATGAGCGGGATGATCGCGGTGTTGCCCTCGACGAACTGCGCCGTCGCGAAGTCCCAGAAGGCGTTCTCCGTGCCCGGGGGCGCGAAGGCCATCAGCTCCTGATAGAGGCCGAAGGCCCATTCCTGCGCGGCCTTGTCCGCGTCGGTGATCCGGAAGCCGGCCAGCTCGCCGCCTTCGCGGACCGGCGAGGCCCAGTGCGCGTCCTTGCTCCAGATCATCGCCGTCAGCTCGTCCTGGACGTGCGGGAAGCGCCCGGCCATGAGGGAGAGGCCGTAAAAGTCCTTGTCCAGGACCGCGCCCTTCAGGGTCTCGCCCTTCTTGCGGGTGAAGAACTCGCCTTGGTCGCGGAGCTGCTCCCAGGTGGTCGCCGGGGCGAGGTCGTAGCCGTACTTGGCCTTGAAGGCGGCCTGCTCGGTGGGATCGCTGAACAGGTCGTCGCGGTAGATCGAGATCTGGGTGTAGGTGTAGTAGGGCACGCCGACCAGCGTGCCGTCGCGCGCCGAGGCCATGCGCAGCAGGCCGGCGTCATGACCGGCCAGGTAGCTTTTCAGCCCCTCGACACCCGCCGGGTCGTACATCTCGGCGAGTTCGTGGAGCGGAAAGAGGTAATCCTTCCACTCGTTGGTCCAGGAGGTCTCGGTGACCACGACGTCGTAGGCCCCGGTGCGGCCTTGAAGCTCCACCACCTCCTTCGAGTAGAGGGTCGCGAAAACCATCGACTCCGACGTCACCGGCACGCCGGTCGCGTCGGAGAAGCGCTGCAGATAGGGGATGATCAGATCAGCCGCACCGCCGGCCTCCAGGGCGACGTGGATTGGCTCCTTGCTTTCGATCTCCGGAATGTCGGCCAGGGTGAAGCCGTCGCCGGACCAGACCGGCAGCGCCGAACCCGCAACCGCCGCGCCCACGACCACGCCGAGCAAGCCTTTTGCGCACCTCATCGCGCATCCTCCCATTCGTTGATTTGTGCCAGAAATGTATAGTTTTACTAGATCGCCTGGCAAGCGCTAAGACGGCAGCTCAGGCTCTGTCGGGCGCAGGTGGTTGTCGGTCTTAGAGTTTTCTATTTCTTTTGAAATATTTATATCACCCTTCGGGTAAACACAGGTCTTTGCGTGAAATCATGCCAGGATGATCAGCGTGAGTTCCCGAGCTCTGTTTCCGGGTCAGATATCTAGTAACACTATAGGCCTCTCCATGGCCTTATCCTGGCCCAGAAGGCGCCTGCCGGACGGGGTAGCCGCGGTCAGCCGCGGGTCGTGCGGATGCGGTCGACGAAGATCGCGGCGATGATCACGCAGCCGAGCACGATCATCTGGATGTAGCCATCGACGCGGGTCAGGTTCATGCCGTTGGACAGAACCGTGACGAAAATCGCGCCGAGCAGGGCCGCCGGCACGCCGCCGATGCCGCCGCGCAGGCTGACGCCGCCAATCACCGCCGCGGCGATGCTCTCCAAGGTGAGGTTACCGCCGAGGTTCGGCTCGCCGGAGCCCGTGCGGGCGGTCAGCAGCATCGCGCCGATCGCGGCGAGCAGACCGCAGATCATGTAGGCATAGATCAGGTAGCGGCGGCTCGGCAGCCCCGCGATCATCGCGGCGCGCGGATTGCTGCCCAGGATGTAGAAGCTGCGGCCGATGACCGTGCGATGCAGGATCAGGTGGATGATCACCAGAATAATGGCCGACAGCACGATCGGGATCGGAATGCCCAGCAGCTCGCCGCTGTAGACCATCACGCTGAACTCGCGCGGCACGCCGAAGACCGGCCGCCCGCCCGAGATGGTCGAGGCGATGCCATAGCAGATGTTGAGCGTGCCGAGGGTGGCGATGAAGGGATTGACCCGCAGGATCGCGATGGCAAAGCCGTTCACCGCCCCGACCACCGCGCCGAAGCCGAGGCCGGCGAGGATCGCCAGGCCCACGGCGATATTGAGCATGGCCGGGTCGGTCTTGACCATGCCAGTCATGATCAGCGCGGTGAGCACGCTGACCGAGGACACGCACATGCCGAGCGAGAGGTCGAAGCCGCGAGTCAGGATGACCACCATCTGCGCGGTCGCGAAGATCGCCAGATAGCTGGTCTGCGAGAGGATGTTGACCAGGTTGCCGCCTGAGAGGATACGCGGCTCGACCGCGGCGAAGCCGAGCGCCATCGCCACCAGGATGATCGGCATCAGGCCGCGGATCAGGTACTGCTGCAGGCTCGGGCGCGCCTCGCCGGCGGTTACTGGGGCGGTGGCCTCACTCACGGATCTGCCTCCGCCGACCGAGCTCGTCCAGCGCGACCGCGAGGATCACGATCACGCCGAGGACGAT
>JAKSDN010000679.1 GCA_022360075.1 Kiloniellales bacterium
AAGATTGCTCCTCATGCTGAGAGCTTGTGAATTTATTGGCTCGAGCTTTCGGACGGTGCTGCATGATCATCCTGCGTCCTTCGAGACGCGCCCTGGAGGGCGCGCCTCAGGATGAGGTAAGTCTTTGATGGCATTAAGATTGCTCCTCATGCTGAGGAGCGCTCGACAGAGCGCGTCTCGAAGCACGCAGGCTGTTTGTCCAGCGCTCCAAGCCCCTTGTCGTTCCTGTCGCAGAACGACGGTCCGTTCTCGCCCGGACTTTGCCCCTCTTACGAAATGAAACGTAAACTGCCCTCGACGGTGCGTCGGGACGTGGGGTTTGTCACAACACCGCGGACAAGCGCTCCTGCTAGTATCACGTGTCGCCGACCTGTTGCCGGCGGCCGAGGTCACAGGGGGCGAGACCTATGCTGCGGAAAATCGACATTCGCGCCGCCGGCCGTCGTGCGGCGGCCGTTGGCACCTTCTTGGCACTGAGCGTTCTGTCGGGCTGCGTGTCGCCGGAGCCCGCGCCGCCACCGGAGGTCGACTTCCGCAATCCGCCGGTGATCGAATCGAAGAACGGTGTGCTCGAGGCCGAGCTGAGCATCGAATACGCGGACAACCGGATCGGCAGCGACCGGGTCCGCCTGCGTGCCTACAACGGCGCGACGGTCGGCCCGACTCTCAGACTGCGGCCGGGCGATCTGCTCAAGCTTCATCTCGTCAATCGACTGCCCGCGATGCCGGGCGCCCACGCCGGCCACAACGGCGGCGAGCACGACGTGAACGTGCCGCACGGCTTCAACACGACCAACCTGCACACCCACGGCCTGCACGTCTCCCCGAGCGGCATCAGCGACAACGTGTTTCTGACCATCGAGCCGGGTCAGGATCAGCGCTACGAGATCGCGCTGCACGAGAGCCATCCGGGCGGGACCTTCTGGTACCACCCGCACAAGCACGGCTCGGTGGCCATCCAAGTCGGCAGCGGCATGAGCGGAGCCTTGCTGGTCGAGGGCAGGATCGACCGCGCGCCCGAGCTTCAGGGCGTTTCGGAGAAGATCTTCGTCTTCCAGCAGATCCCCTACGCGCTGGGCGAGGACGGCATCGGCCGCCTCGAGGACTACGACTCCTTCGGCCCGCTCGGCTGGGAGCGCTCGGGGCGCTTCACCACCATCAACGGCCTCGTGCAGCCTCTGCTCGAGGCCCGGCCCGGCGAGGTGCAGCGCTGGCGCTTCATCCACGCCGGCCTGCGCGAGACCATCATGACCCGGTTGGTCCCGTGCGACGCGGACTGGCGGCCGCGTGAGGGCGCGGTGCCCGTGATCCAGCACGAAATCGCCGTCGACGGCATCACGCGCTACAGCCGCGCCGACAAGGCACAGGTCGAGCTGCAGCCGGGTTATCGCAGCGACGTGATGCTACGCCTGGTCGAGCCGGGGAACTATTGCCTGATGGACGCGGCGACCAATGCCGGTCTGTCGCTCTTCGCACGGCCGGAGGCGACCAAGCTGCTGGCCAAGGTGCGGGTCGCCGGGGAGCCGGTCTCGATGCCGCTGCCGCCGGCCGACCTGACCGCCTACGCCCCGCTTGCGCCGATCGAGGCCGACGAGATCACCGGCAAGCGCAGCACCGAGTTCAACGTCGTGCCCCAGCTCGGCAAGGGCTTCGCCTTTCAGGTCAATGGGAAGGTCTTCGACCCCGACGTGGTCGACGAGACGCTGAAGCTCGGTGCGGTCGAGGAATGGACGCTGACCTCGAAGTTCGGCAGCCATCCCTATCACATCCACGTCAATCCCTTTCAAATCGTCGAGGGCGCCGAGCCGGTTTGGCGCGACACCATCCTCGTGCGCTCCAAGCAACCGGTCGTCATGCGCACGCGCTACACCCGCTACACCGGCAAGTTCGTCCTGCACTGCCACATCCTCGATCACGAGGATCGCGGCATGATGCAGATCATCGAGGTCGTGCCCTGAATTCCGCGCTGGCGCGTTTCGAACGCGTCGCTGACCTTCGTTGTGGCACCGAAGGTTGCAAGCTTGCCCGGATAGCGAGACCTCCGGCAGTGGGGCCCGTCGGGCCGCACACGGTTCCGCTTCGATGTGTGATGCTTGTCACTGTAATCGCCGTCGGAGCCTCCAAGATGAGTCCTATCACCTCAGTCTTGAGGCCCAGGGCCAGCGAGCTCACGGGTCGATGGGAGGTGAGGGAGGCTCAAGATGACCCAGATCCTGATCGAAGGGGAATTGGAAGACCGGACGGAGTGCTTCTGGCACGCCCGTCAGCTTCTGGTGAGCGACGACTGCGATGCGCAGCGCCGCCGCGACGCGCTGCGGATCCTCGCGGTCCTGTCCCGTTTCGACCCGAGCCAGCGCCTGCGCCGCGCGGCCTCGCGCACACTGGTCGAGCTACGCCTCGAAGGCGCGCTGCACCTGCTGGCCGACAACGACGCCATGACCAAGCTAACGCGGTCCTCGGTCGAATGGGAAGGGGAGAGCGCCCAATGACGAGCCCCGCGAAGCCACGCCGCCGTTGCCGGGCCGGAGGCGCGCCGGCCAAGTCCCTCGGCGATCAGGTGACCGTCAAGGTCGAGATCACCGGCCGCATCGTCGCGCGCACGCTCGACGATCAATCCCACGTCGATATCGTCACGCCCGACGGTCAGGTCTGGCGCAACATCCCGATCGCTTGGATCGCCGAGGACGCCGAGGTCGTGCGACTGCCGACGGTGGTCTCCGTCGCGGCCTGAGCCCTAGGGCTCGTTTCAGCCCTTCATGCCGCGCCCGCGTCGCTGGGCGCGTGTCTCAATCGTATCTGAGCTCCGTCGCCTTGCCGCGGAACACGCGGTAGGCGAAGGCCGTGTAGCCGAGAATGATGGGCACGACGAAGAGCGTGCCGACCAGGATGATCATCAAGCTCTCCGGCGCGCTGGCCGCGTCCCAAATCGTCATGCGCTCCGGCACGACGTAGGGGTAGAAGGAATAGGCCAGGCCCGCGAAGCCCAACGTGAAGACACCCACGGCGCAAGCGAAGGGCAGCCAGCTCCATTTGTCGTCCGGCGCCGGCAAGCGGCGCAGCGCGAGGTGCAATCCGATGAAGAGCAGCGCGGTGACGACGGGCAGCGGCGCCAGCAGAAGGACCTTCGGAAAGACGAACCACTTGTCGAAGATCCGCTCGCTGACCAGCGGCGAGGCGACCGAGACCGCAACCATGCCGAGGGCCGAAAGCCACAGGGCCGCGCGCGCCCAGCCCACCGCGCGGCGCTGCAGCTCGCCCTCCGTCTTGAGGATCAGCCAGCAGGCGCCGATGAAGACGTAGCCGGCGGCCAGGCAGATGCCGGTCAGGAGCGCGAAGGCCAGGGTCTCCGGGCTGCGCTCCAGCCCCATGATGTAGAGGCCGAGCATGTAGCCCTGCGAGAAGGCCGTCGTCACCGAGCCCGCCAGGAAAGC
>JAKSDN010000563.1 GCA_022360075.1 Kiloniellales bacterium
GGGGCGAACAGATCTTCGTCGCCCTCGACCCCGCGACCAGCGAGCTGTGGAACGAGGCCGAGAAGGACGGCAAGGAAGGCTACAAGTTCTTCTCCAGCACCCAAGAGATCATCACCTCCGCCCAGATGGCCGACCTGTGGGCCGACTGGTGCAAGAAGTACCCGATCCGATCGATCGAAGACGGCCTGGCCGAGAACGACTGGGACGGCTGGAAGATCCTCACCGACAAGCTCGGCGACAAGGTCCAGCTCGTCGGCGACGACCTCTTCGTCACCAACACTTTGCGCCTGGCCAAGGGCATCGCGCGCGGGGCGGCCAACTCGATCCTGGTCAAGGTCAACCAGATCGGCACGCTGACCGAGACCTTGGAAGCGGTCGAGATGGCCCACAAGGCCGCCTACAGCGCCGTCATGTCGCACCGCTCCGGCGAGACCGAGGACGCCACTATCGCCGATCTGGCGGTCGCCACCAACTGCGGCCAGATCAAGACCGGCTCGCTCAGCCGCTCGGACCGCCTGGCCAAGTACAACCAGCTCCTGCGCATCGAGGAGGATCTGGGACCGGCGGCGCGCTATGCGGGGAAGGGCGTGCTGAAGGGCTGACGGCCTTGACGCCGGCTGGCGCGGATCCGTTGCCGGGCGAAGATCGCCGAGCGAGTGGCCGGTTCTGGAATCCCATTGGAATCACAATGTGATTCCGCTTGACGGCGCGACTCGGGGTGTGATTCGCTGGGCTCATGAGGGTCGTTCATGAGCTTCGGCGGCGCAGCCGGCAGATCGCACCGCAGGTGCTCTTCGCTTGCGTCTTCGGCTACTTCGCCTATCACGCCGTGCACGGCGACCGCGGCATTCTGGCCTGGCAGCGCCTGGAGCAGGAGCTGGACCGGACCAAGTCCGTCCACGCCACGCTCGCGGGAGAGCGGGCGGCGCTCGAGCACAAGGTCAGCCTGCTGAGGCCCGAGCACCTCGATCCCGACCTTCTGGACGAGCAGGCGCGTCGCCTTCTCAACTACGGACGGGCGGAGGACTTGGTGATCATCTTGCGTTCGGATAAGGCTCGAGAGGTCGGCTCGGATTGAGCCTCTTGATTTCAAGGGGTTGGAGGCCAACTCCTCTTTCGCACTGGCGCCCTCGGGCTTGACCCGAGGGTCCGTGGATGACTGAAACCGGGACCGAGCCCACCTGGGATGCGCCCCTGCCAGCGACCGAATGGATGCTCGGGTCAAGCCCGAGCATGACAATGGTGGGCGTATTTGAAGGCTGAGCCCTTGTTCCGATTCGCGCCATTCCCAGCCCGGTACCAAAAGAAAATAACTGAAATCGAGTTAAAAGCAAGAAAACTGAAATAATTCAAACCATTGCCTGATATTGCATTCGCCGAGGTTCGACCCTAGGTTTGTCCTTAACCATAGGGCAGCGCGCCCGCCACGGGTCATCTGGGAGGAACCATGGCAGCCAGCAAAGCCGGCGCGAAGCGCACGGCCGCGAAGAAGAAGGCCGCCGGCGCGGCGGTATCCCTCGACGAGCTTCTGACCTACTACCGCGAGATGCTGCTGATCCGCCGCTTCGAGGAGAAGGCGGGGCAGATGTACGGCATGGGCCTGATCGGCGGCTTCTGTCACCTCTATATCGGCCAGGAAGCGGTCGTTGTCGGTGTGCAGTCCTGCCTCAAGGAAGGTGACGCCAATATCACCAGTTACCGTGACCACGGCCATATGCTGGCCTGCGGCATGGATCCGCGCGGTGTCATGGCCGAACTCACGGGGCGCATCGGCGGCTACTCCAAGGGCAAGGGCGGCTCGATGCACATGTTCTCGAAAGAGAAGAACTTCTACGGCGGCCACGGCATCGTCGGCGCCAACGTGCCGCTCGGCACCGGCATCGCGTTCGCCCACAAGTACCGCGAGGACGGCGGCGTCTGCCTCGCCTACCTGGGCGACGGCGCGATCAACCAGGGCCAGGTCTACGAATCCTTCAACATGGCGGCCTTGTGGACGCTGCAGGTGGTCTACGTCATCGAGAACAACCAA
>JAKSDN010000647.1 GCA_022360075.1 Kiloniellales bacterium
GCGACCGTACCCGCCTAACTCCTGCCTTCCTGACGCCTGGCACCCCCGATCTCCGGCCGATAGCATAGGTCGTCACCACGAGCGGAACAAAGCGATGATCGAAGACCCACCGATCCTGACCATCCGGCGCAACTTCCCGCGGCCGACGCCCGCGCAGGTCGCGGCGCTCACCGGCGTGCCGAGCGGTTACGCCGTCGACGGCCTGGGTGGGCGCGGCGCGCTCGACGGGCGCATCAAGCCGATCGGCGCGACGCCGCCAGCCTTCTGCGGCGTAGCACTGCCCTGTGAGGCCGGCCCGGCCGACAACCTCGCGGTCTTTGCCGCGGTCGATGCCGCGCGGGCGGGCGACGTTATCATCGCCGCCACCGACGCCTTCAGCGCCACGGCGGTGGTCGGCGATCTGGTCCTCGGCATGGCCCGCAACCGCGGCGTCGCGGCCTTCGTCACCGACGGCACCGTGCGCGACATCGAGGGCATCGAAGGGGTCGGCATGCCCTGCTTCGCCGCCGGCGTGACACCCAACTCGCCGGCCCGCAACGGTCCCGGCACGGTCGGTCAGCCGATCACGCTCGGCGGTGTGACGGTCGCGGCCGGCGACATCCTGCTCGGCGACAGGGACGGCGTGGTCGTGGTGCCGCAGGCCCAGATAGACACGGTGATCGCGCGCCTGGAGGCAATTCGCGCGGCCGAGGCGGAGCTGGAGGCGAAGGTGAGTGGCGGGCTGGAGGTCCCCGATTTCATCAAGGACTTGCTCGCGAGCGATCGGGTGCGGGAGGTGGAGTGAAGCGGGGGCGTACGATTCAGTTTCTTGGCCCCCCGCTGGAGTCCGGACGAATGCTGGGCGCGCTGGAAAACCAAGGTGCGTCCTTCGAGACGCCCGCTAAAGCGGGCTCCTCGGGATGAGGGATTTCCTCAATGCCACCAAAGATCTTCCTCATCCTGGGAGCGCCAAATGGGCGCGTCTCGAAGGACGCACAATGACCGTGCAGCATCACAACGAAGCCGTGGCGAGGTCTAGCCCTCCGAGGTCCGCTCAATTCAAATCCCAGCGCGTCTCGCCCGCGACCTCGACCGCCTGCTTGACCGGGCTGCTGTGCGGCCGTCCGGCGACGGTGACGAGGCTGATGGTGCGCCAGACCTCGGGCTCCACCAGCGGCCGGGTCAGGAGGCTCGGCAGGATTGGCAGGTATGCCGGCATGATCGAGATGCCGAGGCCCGCCTGCACCATGGCCTGCACCCAGTCCTCGCGCTCGCTGACGTAGCGCACCGACACCGCTTCGTAGGGCAGGGCCACGCCCAGCTTCATGAAATTCGACGGAAACTCGCAATGCAGCCGCTTGACGTAGGCTTCGCCGTCCAGCTCGCGCAGGGGCACCGCCTCCATCGCCTCGAAGCGATGGCCGGGCGGGAAGGCGACCCGGTAGGGCTCCCGCACCAAGGGGTGGGGGCGCAGGCCTTCGTCGTAGTCCGGCAGGCTCATGATCGCCAGGTCGAGCTCGCCCGATTTCATGGCCTGGGCGAGCTCCGCACAATGGCTCTCCCAGATCCACAGCTCGAGGTCCGGGGTCGCGCCGCGCAGATTGCGTAGGTAGTCGATCAGAAGCGGCGCCGGCATGGTCGCGAGCACGCCGAGCTTGAGCCGGTCGGCAAGCCGCGCATAGCGATGGGCCGCTTTTTGCGCGGCCTCGATGCTCTGCTGCGCCTCGGCCAGGTGCCGCTGCATGAGGCGACCCAGATCGCTCAGGCTCGTCACGTGCCGCTCGCGCCGGAAAAGCGGTCCACCGACCTCGTCTTCCAGGGCCTTGATCGCGCGCGTGAGCGTCGTGACCGCCACGCCGCAGGCCTCCGCCGCGCGCGTGAAATTCAAGCTGTCGCAAGCGGCCAGGAAGTAGCGGATCTGTCGAGCTTCCATACTTTGTTTGCCTCCTGTTGGATCGCCAAAGCCGGGCAGACTCTACTCGAGTCCTAGTCGTATTGCACTAGGCGGATGTTGCAGGCCGCGCAACGAAACGTTGCTTCCGACGCGTCTGTACGGCGTCCGCGGCGGGCGGCATCCTCTCGCGCGCTAACGCCGGTCGCGGTGCGATCCGTCACAGCGGGCCGAAGAAGCTTCGAGCGACTGGCGCCGCGACGGTCAACAAACGGCAGCGAGAAAGGCAGGCATCGAAGACAGGCGCGAGCGGCTCCCGGCAGGACGCCTTGGGCCGCGCGCACGAGCCTCGCCGGTCGGACGCGGACCGGACAGCGGTGTGGGTGGACGAGAGTTTCGACGCAATGGGATCGGAGGCAGCCGCTCCGATCACCGCATTGTGATCACGGTGTTCACACCGAAGCCGCGTTGGGCGAGTGGGTGCGGCTTCCGACAGAGAGGAGATAAGAAACTTGCGTGCCTTCCTGAGACTCTGGCGTCGGCCACTGCCAATGCTCCTGCTGCTGGCCGGCTTCGCGGTGGCGAGCCCGGCCCAAGCCATCTTGCTCATACCCGGTGAAACCCTGCGTGTGCGCTTCGATCAGCCCGCGAACCCGAACTTCCCCAATCCCGGCATTCCAGCCAATCACCCTTTCAACACGGCGAACACGCTGTCCGGCACGCTCGACGTGACGGCCAACTTCGGTCCCGTCACGGCGCTGTTCGAGCTCTTCGACGGCGTGAACCTGCTCGGCAGCTACACGCTGAGCAATTTCGCGACACCCTTCACCTCTTTCGCCTTCAGCGGCCCCGGCAGCAATTTCACATTCAGGGCCGGCGCCGTCTCCGATCTCTCGGCGCTCGAAGCGGCGACTATCATCGGCCGGATCGAGATCACCAACCTCAGCAACCGGGCCTACGATTTCAACGTCCGGAACCTCAACGCGGCCAACGGCCTGAGCAGTAACACGCAGTCGATTTTCGCGCCGGCGCCGGTGATCACCTTCCAGGGCCGCCCGCAGGACGATCCTTTCTCGCTCGGGCCGGGGCCGATGGTCGCCGTGCCGGAGCCCGCGAGCCTGCCGCTGTTCGCCGCGGGCCTTCTTGGGATGTTCCTGCTGCGGCGGCGCCTGCGCCTGCGCGAGGCCAAGCTGGGCAGGCAATCCAGGGAAATCGGGGTCGCGGGTGACAAAGGCAAATCGCTCGTCGGCGCAGGCTTGGCGATGGCCGTCGCGGCATCCGGACTCGTCGCCGCGGGGCCGGCGGAGGCGGGCACGATCTCGATCTTCGCCCAGTCGGGTGACCGGGGCAGCGTCCGCGACGGCAACGGCGACGGCGTCGTCAATATCCCGGCGGACTCGCCCGCCGATCTGATCACGCAGTCGAGCATTATCGTGCGGACCTTTCCGTCGATCGGTTCGGACTCGCGCGGCATCGCCGAGTTCGACATCCGTGGTGTCGCCGCGGCCGTCGGGGACCCGAACCTGATCACCTCGGTCAGGCTCATCCTCACGGCCTTTACGGGACAAACGATCACGCCGGTCACACCCAACGGCATCTCGATCACGCCGGGCTTCGCGCTCGACCTCTACGGCTATGTCGGCAACGGCGGGATCGATCCGACCGACTTCGCTGCGGGCACGCTCCTGGCCTCCCAAGTACTCGACGGGATCAATCCGATCGTGTCCTTCGAGCTGACCAACTTCATGGTGCCGCAGATCCTGGCCAACGTCAGTTTTGCGGGCGTCAATCTGCGCACGCCCTTCAACCAACCGATTGGCTCGACGCCCTTCGCCCAGTTCCGCAACGGCCCCAGCGGCTCCGAGCCGCGCCTCTTGATCGAGTTCGACGACGCTCCGGCGCCCGGCCCGTTGGCCGTGCCCGAGCCGGGTAGCTTGACGCTCCTGGGTGTTGGATTGCTGGGATTGGCCGTGGCGCGGCGGCGATGCCGCGCGAGCCCCAGTAGGGCGCAATAGCGATAGCGTATTGCGCCGCATGCATCTTACCGCCCACATCCGGCGGATTACGCTTCGCTAATCCGCCCTACGCGATCTGCGTGCTTCGAGACGCGCCCTGAAGGACGCAGGATGGAAGTCCGAAACGCCTGTGCCCCCGTTGCCACGGATTCATAATCGTTGGCAAGAGGGGGCAAGGCGCGGTGGAGTGCGAAGCCTTCTGTCAGGTCGGCACCCTAAGGATCAGCCAGATCAGCGGCCATAGATAGAGCGGTGCGGGCACGATCAGCCAGATGAAAGCGATGGCGAGGCGGCGATAGAAGCGGTCGGTCATGGCCGGGTCCTCCCTTTGCAGGCCTATAGCGGCAGGTCGAGACCGAGATCGAAGGCGGCGTTCAGGCTGGCGGCCGCCAGGTAGAGCATGAACAGACCGAGCCCGAAGGTCTGGGCAACGCGGGCGTTGATCACCAGGGTGCGGCCGATCGGGTCGGTCCCTTCGCGCGCGGTCTTCGGGCCGGCGCGGTATTGCTGCTCGATGATCACGAAGAAGACGAGGAACCACAGCACCGCAGCGGCTTCCGCGAGATAGATGATGGCGCCCATGACCGGCCTCCCGGATGTCTGAGTGGATCTCTATAAAGAGGTATTTAAAATCCATCTTTAATTGGGCAAGCATTTCGTGCGAACGCATAGCTGATATGTCCGAGTCGCAAACTGGGTTATTTCCGGCGAGATTCGACCCGGAACACCTGCAATTCCGCTCGCGGTTGTGCAGGAGGGCGATAAGACTTATGCTCGCGCCGTTTTTTGCCGGCGACTCCGGACGCTAAGGCACTCTGGGCAACGCCGGTCAACGGTTTCAGAGGGGGCTCCATGGCCGGGCGCAAGGTCTTCCGCGTCGTCTTGATCAAGCCGTCGCGCTACGACGACGAGGGTTATGTCGTGCAGTGGCGGCGCTCCGCGATCCCGTCGAACAGCTTGGCGAGCCTCTACGGCCTGACCACGCAGTGCCAGCAGGAGAAATCCCTGGGCGAGGACGTGGACATCCAGGTCGAGGCCATGGACGAGACCAACAAGGTGATCCCGGTCAAGCGGATCATCCGTGAGATGAAGGCCGCCGATGGCGGCTTCGTCGGCCTGGTCGGGGTCCAGTCGAATCAGTTCCCGCGCGCCCTGCACCTCTCCAAGCAGTTCCGCGACGCCGGCCTGTCGGTGGTGATCGGCGGCTTCCACGTCGGCGGCTGCCTGTCGATGCTGCCGAAGATCCCGCCCGAGATCCAAGAGGCGATCGACATGGGCGTGTCGATCTACGCCGGCGAGGCCGAGGGGCGCCTGGACGATCTCTTCCGCGACGTCTGGAACGGCGAGCTGAAGCCGATCTACAACTACATGAACGACCTGCCGAACCTGGCGGGCTCGGCCGTGCCATACTTGCCGGAAGAGGTGATCCGCCGCACGGCCGGTGCCTACACCAGTTTCGATGCCGGGCGCGGCTGTCCCTACCAGGTCAGCTTCTGCACCAACATCAACGTGCAGGGCCGGGTCTCGCGCCGGCGCACGCCATACGACGTCAAGGCGATCGTGCGCGCGCACGCCGCCCAGGGCATCCGCCGCTTCTTCATCACCGACGACAACTTCGCCCGCAACAAGGACTGGGAGGACATCCTCGACCGCCTGATCCATCTGCGCGAGGTCGAGGGACATAACTTCAAGTTCTTCATCCAGGTCGACACGCTCTGCCACCGGATTCCGAATTTCATCGAGA
>JAKSDN010001359.1 GCA_022360075.1 Kiloniellales bacterium
CGACCGACCGCCAATTCGCGGCTGACTCTTGAAAGCAAAAGGCAAATTATGGTGGGCGCGGCTGGGATTGAACCAGCGACCCCTACGATGTCAACGTAGTGCTCTCCCGCTGAGCTACGCGCCCACGGCGGACGGCCGGACGGCCGCCATTGCGGGGCCGGCTTTGGCCCGATGTATCAGGCCGGTCCGGCGTCCGTGGTAGGAGCCGGGAGTTAGCATCAGGAGGGGTGAATTTCAAGCTTGGCGGCGGGGGCGCTCGCCGGGCGCCCGGCTTGGAGAGGCGCGGCCTCAGCTCGCGCCGGAGACAGGGTCGGTGCCGGCCAGCATGGCGTCGATCTGGTTGACCAGCTCGCGCAGGTGGAAGGGCTTGGAGAGCACGCGCGCGCCCTTGGGGCTCTGCTCGCGGGCCTTGAGCGCGACGGCAGCGAAGCCGGTGATGAACATCACCTTGATTCCCGGCTGTTCCTTGGCCGCGCGGCGGGCGAGCTCGATGCCGTCCATGCCCGGCATGACCACGTCGGCGAGCAGCAGGTCGACCGTGCGCTCGGTCAGCGCCATCATGGCGTCGAGGCCGTCGCCCACGTCGGTCACCTCGTGGCCCGCGCGGCGCAGCGCCTTGGCCAGGAAGGTGCGCATACTCTCGTCGTCTTCGGCCAGCAGAATCCGAGCCATGGTCGTACGTTCGTCCCCCGCCCCGGCAGGTTTGACGTGCCTCGACACGCCCTTCAAAGTCTATAGCTTAGACAGGCGTATCTGAAGTAGCCATTAACGCAGCCCCGCGGCCTCGCATTTCGCCGCCGATGCCACCAATTTGTCATGGCAGGCCCAATCGAACCAAGGGGGCGGCCGCGGTGCCAGCCAAGCGCGATAATGCCCAATGACAGAGCCGCCGCTTTCCCCTACTTAAGAGGGGTCCAGCGGCCTGAGAACGAGACGCGATTGCACGACTGCCCATGGAAGCTGAGATTCAAGCGGCCGAGATAGAGGCGCCCCTCGAGATCATCGCGCCCCAGGAGCAGGTCCTGCCCCTGGTCTTCGCCTCGCCGCACAGCGGCAGCCAGTATCCGCCGGACTTCGTCGAGGGCTCAGCGCTCGACCGCCTGATGCTGCGGCGCTCGGAGGACTGCTTCGTCGACGACATCTTCGGCGCCGCACCCCTCCTGGGCGCGCCTCTGATCCGCGCCCTCTTCCCGCGCGCCTACGTGGACGCCAACCGCGAGCCCTTCGAGCTCGACCCAAACATGTTCCTCGACGAGCTGCCGGCCTATGCCAACACCCGCTCACCGCGGGTCGCCGCCGGGCTCGGCACGATCGCGCGCGTGGTGGCCAGCGGCGCCGAGATCTACAAGGCCAAGCTCAGCGTCGAGGAAGCCCTGGCCCGGATCCGGCGCTTCTACTGGCCCTACCACAACGCCCTGCGGCGCATGATCGAGGAGACACGCGCGCGTTTCGGCTACTGCATCCTGGTCGATTGCCACTCGATGCCCTCGGTCGGCGGGCCGATGGACCGCGATCCCGGCGCCCCGCGGGTCGATTTCGTGCTCGGCGACTGCCACGGCGCGGCCTGCGATGCCCTGGTCATCGACACCACCGCCGAGGCGCTCGCCGTCCAGGGCTACAACGTGGCGCGCAACGCGCCCTATTCCGGCGGCTTCGTCACCCGGCACTACGGCCGGCCCGGCGAGCGGATCCATGCCCTGCAGATCGAGATCAACCGCAGCCTCTACATGGACGAGACCAAGATCCGCCGCGGACCCCACCTGCCCGAGCTGGCCGCGCACATGCGCCCGGTGATCGCCGCCCTGGGCGCGCTCGACGGGGCCCTGCTGAACGGCGCCTGACGCCGGCCTACGATGTCCGAATCGGCTCCAGTCCGCGGTAAGCCGCCGTCTCTGCGGCCGGCCGAGGAAGCCGACCTGCCGTCGATCCAGGCGATCTACGCCCACCACGTCCTGCACGGCCTGGCCTCCTTCGAAGAGACGCCGCCGGATCTGAGCGAGATCACCCGGCGCTTTCGCGCCTTGCGCGCCGGCGGCTTTCCCTATCTCGCCGCGGCGCTGGAGGGCCAGGTGGTCGGCTATGCCTACGCCGGGCCCTATCGGCCCCGGCCGGCCTATCGCTACACGGTGGAGGGCTCCGTCTACGTCGGCCCGGGCTGGGAGCGGCGCGGGATCGGCCGCGCCCTGCTCGCGGCCCTGATCGAGCGCTGCGGCGAGCGCGGCTATCGCCGGATGGTGGCGGTGATCGGCGACAGCGGCCATCGCGCCTCGATCCGGCTCCACGAAAGCCTGGGTTTTACCCGGGCCGGCCTGCTTCACGCGGTCGGCTTCAAGTTCGGCCGCTGGGTCGATAGCGTGATCATGGAACGCCCCCTGGGCGAGGGCGACCGCACGCTGCCGGCGGAGCCGCCGCCCTGAGCCGCAGGCTCCGGAATCGGGTGATGAACCAAAAAAAAGGCCGTGCTGTGCACGGCCCAAGTCTAGGGAGGAAATGCCTTTCAGGCATGCGGCAAAGCAACAGCGGAATGGTCACTGATGCCGCACTGCAAAATATAGTCCTCGTCAGGCGCCTTGCCAATCGAAAAATAATCCTGTTTTCAACAAGCTGGTTAAGAACACTTACTTTGCGATGCAGCGAAACCGAGGGATTCAGTGTTGTGCAGCGCAATAACCCGACTCGGACTAGGCCCTTTGTCGGCTCGCCGCCGGAGGCGCCCCGGCGGCACGAGCCTTGCTTGACGAACCGACATGCGAATGCGCTTGGAGCCAGGGGCGATCACCGTGCGGCATCGAATTCTGCTCTTACTGGTCTTTGTCGGCATCATGCTCGCGCCGGGGGGTGCCAGCCTTGCCCAGGCCGCCGACAAGGCCGATCCTTGGGCGCTCTGCGCGGGCATCGTGGGGACTGCCGAGCGGGCGCTGGCCCTGCCGCCCCATCTGCTGGGCGCCATCGCCAAGGTCGAGTCGGGGCGCTGGAGCCGCGACCGGGGGGCAATTGTTGCCTGGCCCTGGACGGTTACCGCCGAGGGCAAGGGACGATTCCTGCCGAGCAAGGCCGCGGCGATCCAGGCGGTCGAGCGCCTGCGGGCGCGCGGCGTGCGCAACATCGACGTCGGCTGCATGCAGGTCAATCTGCTCTATCACGGCAGACGCTTCGAGGACCTGGAGGCCGCCTTGGACCCGGTCCAAAACGTGGCCTACGCCGCGACCTTCCTGGCCCAGCTCCATCGCGACCTGCGCTCCTGGACCCGCGCCATCGGCCGCTATCACTCGGCCACGCCCAAGTTCAGCGGACGCTACCGGCTCAAGGTCTTCCGGGCCTGGCGTGCCGAGAAGCACGCCGCCAACCGCTTGCGCATCCAGGCGAAGGCGAACTGACCGGACGCGTCAGCCGCTCCGGCTGCGCAGCAGATCGCGCACCTCGCGGGCATTGGCAGGCCAGCTTCCCCAATCCTCGGGGCCGAAGCCCCATTTGTTGGCTTGCCTGGGCTCGGCGCCGGCCTCGAGCAGGGCGGTCATGATCGCAAGATCGCCGCGGGCCGCCGCGGCCATCAGGGCGGAGTTGCCGGCGTCGCTGAGCTTGTCGACGCGGGCGCCGCGCGCCAGCAGGATCTCTACGGCCTCGAGGTCGCCGCGCGCCGCCGCGCGGGCCAGGGCGGTCACGCCCCAGCGGTCGGTGCCGTCCGGATCGGCGCCCTGCTCCAGGGCCGCCTCCAGCGCTCGGGGCTCGCCCCGGTCGACAAGGGCGATCAGGTCTTGCGCCTGCGTGTTCATTGCGGACTTTCTGCCTCCTTGTTCTATGCGAGCTTTGTCCCGAGCGCCGGCCCGGGCGTCAAGGCCCGATGAGCCTTGCCGCCGCTCCGGCGGGTCGCCTATAGCTGCCCGCAGCGTCCCTCTTGCCAGGCCAGGAACCCCATGAGCCTCGACATCGCCAAGCTCCGCGAAGAGACCCCAGGCTGCCGGGAAGTGCTGCATTTCGACAACGCCGGCGCGGCGCTGATGCCGCAGGCGGTGATCGACGCCCAGGTCGAGCACATCGGGCTCGAGGCCAAGCTCGGCGGCTACAGCGCGGCCGACCGGGCGCGGCCGGCGATCGAGCGGACCTACGATGCCATCGCCGAGATGCTGAATTGCGGGCGCGACGAGATTGCCTTGACCGAGAACGCCACCGCGGCCTGGAACCAGGCCTTCCACGCCTTTCGGTTCAAGCCCGGCGACCGCATCCTGACCGCCGAGGCCGAATATGCCAGCAACTACATCACCTATCTGAAGGCGGCCCGGGACCAGGGCGTGGTCGTCGAGCCCGTGCCCAGCGACGCCAGTGGCCAGCTCTCCGTGCCAGCACTGGAATCGATGGTTGATGAGGAGGTCAAGCTGATCTCGATCTCCCACGTGCCGACCAACGGCGGGCTGGTCAATCCGGCGGCGGCGATCGGCCGCGTGGCCCGGGGCGCCGGCATTCCCTTTCTGCTCGACGCCTGCCAGTCGGTCGGCCAGATGCCGCTCGACGTGGAGGCCATCGGCTGCGACCTGCTGACCGCGGCCGGTCGCAAGTACCTGCGCGGCCCGCGCGGCAGCGGCTTCCTCTATGTTCGCAAGAGCCTGCTCGACCAGCTCGACCCGCCGGTTCTGGACCTGCTGTCGGCCAAATGGGAGGCGCCCGACCGCTATGCCCTGCGGCCCGACGCGCGGCGCTTCGAGAACTGGGAGTTCAACTGCGCCGCCGTGATCGGGCTCGGCGTTGCGGTCGACTATGCCTGCGATCTCGGCCTGGAGGCGATCGAGACCCGCGTCCAATGGCTGGCGCGCCGCCTGCGCTCGATCCTGTCGGAGGACATGAAGCTGCCGGTCTACGACCTCGGCGAGACGAAGTGCGGCATCGTGACCTTCACCCTGCCCGACCGCGACGCGGCGACCATGCAAGCGACCCTACGCCGCAAGAACGTCAACGTCTCGATCTCGAGCCCGGCCTCGACCCGCCTCGACGCCGAGAAGCGTGGCCTGCCGGAGCTGATCCGCGCCTCGCTGCACTACTACAATACGGAAGAGGAGATCGACCGCTTCTGCTACGCCCTGCGAGAGCCGTGAGGCTTGGCTTCATTTGTCCGCTACGCGGACGCCGCCCTAAACCCCGCGGATTTCACACATCTTGTTTGCTTGACGCCTATTGGCGTCGTCACCCCCACCCCGACCCTCCCCCTTGAGGGGCTAAGGTGTGCACACGTCTTTCCCATCGGGCCAGGCGAGCTCGGCATTGAGCTGATTTTCTCGCATCGGAAGACTTTTTTTGTTTCTTTGGCCCGCTTCGCGGACGCCCCCCACCCTAACCCTCCCCCTCAAGGGGGGAGGGGAAGTGTTGTGACATCGTAATAGACTACGCCTCCCCCCTTGAGGGGGAGGTCGGCGCGAAGCGCCGGGTGGGGGGCTGGCGCGGAGCGCCGAAAAGCAACGCACGCAGCAGGACTCGATCCCGCCCACAATATGCGTCGTGTGAACTTATTGATCTAAATGAATGACTTACAGATGCCGGGTCAGACCCGCCGATAGCAAATGCGCTCCCGCAACGCCTCGTCGCTCAGCGCCTCGCCCCGGTCCAAGGCCTGAACACGGAACGCCGGCAGACAGATCAGGTCGGCATCGAGGATCTCGTACACATAGGTCTCGCCGAAGTTGCCTCGGACCTCGACCTGATCGGGATCGAATTCGTACTCGACCGGAATCCTCAAGTTCCCGGCATACATGGCATCTTCGACGAAGAGCAGCTCACGGTAGCCGACCGCCCCGATCGCGCCGGGTTTCAGGCCATCCGAGCGGACCTTCCAGGCGCCGTACAGCGGATTCGACGCGCGCTCGATCCCAAGACCGCATCCGGTCACGCCGACCGCTACTGCGAGCAGCAGCGCGAGAGAGACGACTCTTGCCATAGTCACTGCCTCCTGCCTGGCGCCCAGTATAGAGAATAAGCCCCTACTCCGCGACAGGTCATCGCCTCCCGCAGTCAGGCCAGCTCGACCCGCCCTTGCATCGCGGTCTCGCCCGCCGGTCCGGCGATCCAGACTTCCGCGCCCTCGACGTCCTCGTCCGGCGCGCCGGCCACGGTGAAGGGCGCGCCGTCGAAGATCGGGCTCAGGGCGCGAAACGAGAACTCGCTGATCCGGGCCTTGGGCCGCTCCCGGCGGGCCAGCTCGACCATCAGGGTGGCGAGCAGCGGGCCATGGACGATCAGGCCGGGATAGCCCTCGACGTCGCGCACGTAGTCGGCGTCGTAGTGGATGCGGTGGCTGTTGAAGGTGAGCGCCGAGTAGCGGAACAGCAGCACGGGGTCCGGCTGGATCTCCCAGCGCCAGGCCGGCTCGGCCGGCGACTCCTCGGTCTCACTGCGCAGCGTCGCTGTCCCCGTGCCGCCACCCTCAGGCAGGCCGCGGTAAACGATGTCATGCTCCTCGTCGATGCAGCAGTCGCCGCCGACCAGGACCTCGTGACGCACGGTGACGAAGACCAGGCGCCCGCTGCGGCCACGCTTCTCCACGATGTCGATCAGGGTCGACTGGCGCTCGGCCTCGCTGCCGATCAGCAGCGGCCGCTGGAAGCTGATCCGGCTGCCGGCCCACATGCGCCGCGGCAGCGCCACCGGCGGCAGGAAGCCGCCGCGCGCCATGTGCCCGTCCCGATCGAGCGCCGCCTGCGGCGACAGGTTCCAGAAATAGAGCCAGTGCCAGAGAGGCGGCAGGGAGGCGCCTACGGCGAAGCTCTCCTCGCGATCCAGCAGCGCGGCCATGGCACGGGCGCGCAGCGGACCGATCGAGTCGCGCGTCACTTCCTGACGGCCGATCCAATCACGCAGGTTCGGTTCTGTGTCCATGCCTCGGCCAACTCCCGAATGGGTCTGCAAGTGACGCCGCCGCCTCGCGCTTACGAGTCGGTGCCGCTGAAGGGCGTCTCGACCACGCTCGCGCGAGTCTCGACCCGCGACCACCAGCCGGCAAGCGCTGTCTGCCGCGACATCAGACCGCGCCCCTCCTCGGTGCGTTGAAAGTAGTCGAAGATCGGCACGGCGTGGGCATCGGCCAGGGTGAAATCCTCGCCGGCCAGGAATTCGTCTTCGTCGATCAGCCGCGACAGCGCCCCGAGGCAGGTCTCGGCTTTCTCCAGGGCATCGGCGATGGCGGCCTCGTCCGGCTCGACCTCCTGACGCGCTGAGCCGCGCTGCACGAAGATCACGCGCACCAAAGGCCAATAGGCGTAGGCGTCGAGGATACTGACAACCTGGTTCATGCGCGCCCGTTCGCGCGGCGTCCCGGGCTGCAGCCTCGGGCCGGGAAAGGCCTCGTCGACGTAGCGCGTGATCGCGCCCGTCTCGTAAAGCCGGAAGCCGTCGTGCTCGAAGGCGGGCACGCGCTTGAAGGGATGGCGCTCCAGGTAGCCCGCCGGGATGTCCGAGTCGTCGAAGACGGCGAAGCTCTCATGGTCGTAGGCCACGCCCTTCTCGTGCAGCACGATCCGCGCGGCCCGCACGTAGACGCTGTAGGCCGGTCCGATCAGAGTAACGGTCACGAGCCTTCCTTCCGTGTCACCCTCGGGCTCGACCCGAGGGTCCATTCACGGGCGAGACCGGGACCCTTGGTAGGATGGGCCAGGCGGTCCCGCAAGTTCCATGGATGCTCGGGCCAAGCCCGAGCATGACAGTTGTGCGAGGGGCAAAGACAACACCTCCGCACCCTCAATAGGGCTCCCCCTTCTTGTTCGAGAAGGCGTAGCCCTCGGGCGTCACCTCGACGTAGAGATCGACGTCGGGATACTGCGCCGTGTCGTTGGGCTGGCGGTCGCCGATTTCAAGATAGGCGGCGGGCCGGTCGCTGCGGTTGACCAGGTGATGGCCGTCCGGCTGGCCGGCGGGAAAGCCCGCGGCCATGCCGGGGCCGAGGATCTGCTCGCCCGCGTCGGTGACCAGGGTGAGCTCGCCCTCGACGACGTAGACGAACTCGTCCACGGCGCTGTGCCAATGGCGCTGCGCCGACCAGGCGCCGGGCGGCAGCGTGGTCAGATTGACGCCGATGGCGCTCAGCCCGAGCGCGTCGCCGAGCGCGCGCTTCTCGCGCGTGGCACAGTCGGCATCGAACGGCTTGGGATAGGAAGCACCGACGCGCGGCTGGACTTCCTTGGGATCGATCGCGGGTCGCTTGACCGGCTCTGACATGATTGGGGTCTCTCCTGTAGGCAGAGTCGAGCGGCCAACCTTATACCAGGCTGCGCCGACAGCCGCCGTCACAAGAGCTATGTCGATTTGGAAGAAAGCCAGGCGCCTCAGGCGGAGGTATGGAACGCGCCGTTGCCCTTGCGCCCGGCGACTTCCGGCACCGAGCGGGCGCGGGGCGTGCCGAGATCCTCGGCGAAGTGGCAGGCGACGAAGTGCTCCGGCTCGATCTCGCGCCAGCGCGGCGGCTCGTTGCGGCAGCGCTCCTGGGCGAAGGGACAACGGGTGTGGAAGCGGCAGCCGCTCGGCAGGTTGGCCGGGTTCGGTATCTCGCCCTCGAGGCGCACCGGCTCGAAGCCTCGGTTCGGATCGATCTGCGGGATCGCCGACAGCAGGGCCTGGGTGTAGGGATGCTGGGGCACCTGAAAGATCCGCCGGGTCGGCGCCAGCTCGACGATCTGGCCGACGTACATGACCGCGACCCGGGCGGAGATGTGGGCGACGACGCTCAGGTCGTGGGCGATGAAGAGATAGGTCAGGCCCAACTCCTGCTGCAAATCCATAAGCAGGTTGAGGATCTCCGCCTGGATCGAGACGTCGAGCGCCGAGACCGACTCGTCGCAGACCACGAACTCCGGGTTCGAGACCAGGGCCCGGGCGATGCAGATGCGCTGGCGCTGGCCGCCGCTGAAGGCGTGCGGAAAGCGCCGTAGATGCTCGATGTTGAGCTTGCATTTGGCGCCGACCTCGCGCACCCGTTCGTCGATCTCCGCCTTGCCGCCGAGCAAGCCGTTGGCTTCCAGGGGCTCGGCGATGATGTCGCGCACGGTCATGCGCGGGTTCAAGGAGGCGTAGGGGTCCTGGAAGATGAGCTGCATGTGCCGGCGGAAGCCGCGCAGCGCCTTGCCCTTCAGGGCCGTGAGGTCGACCTCGCCGCCGTTGCCGCGAAACATCACCTTGCCGTCGGTGATCGGCAGGGCGCGCAGAATCGCGCGGCCGAGCGTGGTCTTGCCCGAGCCGGATTCACCGACCAGGCCCAGGGTCTCGCCGCGCGGGATCGCGAAGGAGATGTCGTCGACGGCCTTGACGAAGCTGGTCGGCTTGCCGAGCAGACCGCCCTGCCCGACCGGAAAGTGGACCTTCAGTCCCTGGACATCGATCAGCGTTTCGCTGGCCATGACTCAGTCCGCCATCTGTCCGTAAAGAAAGCAGCTCACCGACTGGGTGGCCGTGACCTGCAGCGCCGGCGGCAGCGCCTGGTCGCAGTGCTGCTCGATCTTGTTCGGGCAGCGCGTGTGGAAGGGGCAGCCGCGCGGCCGCTCGAGCGGGCTCGGGATGTCGCCGGGCACGGGCTGTAGGCGCGCATGCTGAAAATCCAGATCCGGGATCGCCGCCAGCAGGCCGTGGGAATAGGGATGCTTGGGGTTCTGGATGACATCGGCGGTCGCGCCGCGCTCGATCACCCGGCCCAGGTACATGACCGCGACCTCGTCGGCGACATGGGCGATCACCCCCATGTCGTGGGTGATGAAGATGATCGACATGCCGAACTCGGCCTGAAGCTCGCGCATCAGCTCCAGGATCTGCGCCTGGATCGTCACGTCGAGCGCCGTCGTCGGCTCGTCGGCGATCAGCAGTGAGGGCCGGGTCGAGAGCGCCAAGGCGATCATCGCGCGCTGGCGCATGCCGCCGGAAAGCTCGTGCGGGAACTGGTCGACGCGCAAGCCCGCGTTGGAGATGCCGACCCGGTCGAGCATGTCGATGGCGATCTCCCGCGCCTCCTTGCGGCCCGCGTTCCGGTGCAGGCGGATCGCCTCCATCATCTGATTGCCGATCGAGTAGACCGGCGAGAAGGAGGCCATCGGCTCCTGAAAGATCATGGCGATCTCGCCGCCGCGGATGCTGCGAATGTCCGCGCTGCGGTTGCCGAGCTTGGCGATGTCGACCTGCGAGCCGTCGGCGCGGCGGAACAGCATCTGCGAGGCCGCGCCGATGTGGGCGTTCTTCGGCAGGAGCTGCATGAGCGCCTTGGTGCTGACGCTCTTGCCCGAGCCGCTTTCGCCGACGATGCCCAGCGTGCGGCCCTGGGGCACGTCGAAATCGACGCCGTCGACGGCGATGATGCGGCCCTCGTCGGTGTCGAACTCGACCCGCAGGTCGCGCACCGAGAGCAGCAGGTCGCTGCCGTTTGCCTCTAGGGTGCCGGACATAGTGACTGCCCCCTAGCTCTTGGAGACCGCGTAGGGATCGGCCGCGTCGCGCAGGCCGTCGCCCAGGATGGTGAAGGCAAGCACGGCGATCACCACGAAGCCGGCCGGGATGAACAGCCAGGGCGCCTGCTCGATCGCACGGATGTTCTGCGCGTCCTGGAGCATGATGCCCCAGGAGATCGAGGGCGGGCGCAGGCCGAGGCCGATGAAGCTCAGCGCGGTCTCGCTGAGAATCGTGTAGGGAAAGGTGATCACCAGATCGACGATGATGTAGCTGGTGAAGGAGGGCAGCAGATGGCGCGAGATCACCCGGTAGGGCGACGCGCCGGAAAGCTCGGCCGCGAGTACGTAGTCCTCGTGCCGCTGGGCCAGAAGATGGCCGCGGATGCGGCGCGCCAGGGTCGGCCAGCCGACCAGGCCCAGCACCAGGGTCATCGCGAAGTAGACCTGGATGTTCGACCAGTCCTGCGGAAAGGCCGCGGTCAGACCCATGAAGAGTGGAATCACCGGGACCACGCGCACAATCTCGGTCACGCGCTGGATCGCATAGTCGATCATACCGCCGAAGTAGCCGGCGATGCCGCCGATGATCAGGGCCAGGACGAAGGAGAAGAGCACGCCCAGCACGCCGATCGAGAGCGACGTCCCGGTGGCGTAGAGCGTGCGCGAAAAAACATCGCGGCCGAGATCGTCCGTGCCGAAGAGGTGGATCTTGCCCTGGTCGACGCCGAAGAAGCGGATGTCGGTCTCGAACAGGCCGAAGAAACTGTAGCTGTCGCCGCGCACGAAGAACTGAACATAGCGCCGGGTCTCGCGGTCGGGCTTGGCGATCTTGCGCAAGGTGACCGGATCGCGCTCGGTCTTCAGGCCGAAGACGAAGGGCTGGAACGAGAAGCCGTTGTGGTCCCAAAAGCGCACGAGCTGGGGCGGACCCGAGACGTAGTCGCTGTCGCGCGTCGTGCCGGCGTAGGGTGCGAAGAAATCGGCGAAGAGCGCCGTGATGGCCAGGAAAATCAGGAAGCCGGCGCCGACCATGCCCGCCTTGTGCCGCCGGAAGCGCCACCAGACGAGCTGCCACTGCGAGGCGGTGTAGTACTTGAGATCCTGCGCCTCGGCCTGGCTTTCACGGTTCGGAATCGCAGCTTCAGCCATGGCCGATCAACCCCCTTGCAGCTTGATGCGCGGATCGAGCAGCGCGAGCAGGATGTCCGAGAGGAAGTTCATCACGACGATGAACAGGGTGAGCGAGAGCAGGATCGCCCCGGCGACATACATGTCGAGGTCGATGAAGGACTTCAGCAGCAGCTCGCCGAGCTCCGGCAGGGCCAGCACAAGGGCGACGATCGGCAACTCCGAGAACACCCGGTTGCCGTCGAAGCCGATCGTGCTGACCACCGGGTTGATCGCCAGGCGCGCCGGGTACTTCATGATCAACCGATGCTCCGGCAGCCCGCGCGCCCGTGCGGCGGTCACCGAGAGCTTGTTCAGCTCATCGAGCATCGTCGCGCGCACGGTCTGGAGTTGCAGCGCCGTCGCCGACCAGGCGAGCACGACCGCCGGCACCAAGAGATGCTGTAGAAGGTCGAGGGTCTTGGCCCAGCTCCAGGGCGCGTCCTCGAACTCCGGCGAGAAGAGGCCGCCGATCGAGGTGCCGAACAGCCGCACGCCGAGATAGAGCATCACCAAGGCCAGCATGAAGTTGGGCAGCGCCAGGCCCAGGTAGCTGAAGACCGTCAGCGAGTAGTCGGCGACCGACTGCCTGCGCACGGCGGCGTAGATGCCGATCGGGATCGAGAGGATGTAGGTCAGGATCAAGGTCGCGAAGAGCAGCGCAAGGGTCAGCCAGATGCGCTGCCCCACCACGTCGTTGACCGAGGTCTCGAAGGCGAAGGAGGTACCGAAGTCGCCCCTCAGCACGATGTTGCCGATCCAGCTCAAGTAGCGCTCGTGCGCCGGACGGTCGAGGCCGAACTTGGAGCGGATGTTCTCGACGTCCGACTCGGAAACGGTCTGGCCCGAGCTTGCGAGCTTCTTGAAGGCGTAGCGCTCGGCGTAGTCGCCGGGCGGCAGCTCCATCAGGACGAAGACCATGATCGAGACGAAGAACATCGTCACGACCATGCCGAAGGTCCGCTGGATGAAGAATCTGATCATGCCGCGCGACGCCCCCCTGGCGATCGCGATCCGGGACCGGACCGGTGCTCTACTGGCTCCGTGTCCGATCCCGAACCACTGCTGGCTAACGCCCTAACCGCTCAGTCACTGCCGAGTTGCGCGCAGTGCGCGTCTGCCGCAGTCCGGGCGATCTGTTCATACCAAGCTGCACTGGACCCAAACGATCTTGGAGCCGTCATTGCGAGCCGGCGTAAGCCGGCGCGGCAATCCAGAGCCACCGCTCGGCCGGCCACAGTCTGGATTGCTTCGCTCCGCTCGCAATGGCGAACCCTATCGTCATAAGTCGCTTTCAACCCGGCCTCGTACTAGCCCTTGAAGAACCACTGCTGCGGCCGGAAGGGATAGGCCCAGTAGTAGTCGTAGGTAGCGGCGGTGAAGGGCCGGAAGTTGCCCATCTTGTTGGTCACCACCACGGGGCTGATCGAGTCGCCGACCAGGCCGATCTTCCAGAGGTTCGCCGTGTGAATGTCGACGACCTCCTTGCCGATCTCGTTGCTCTTCTCGCTGCCCAGCGGCTCGAGCTTGAAGGCCGCGGCCAGGTCCCACAGCCGCTTCACGTCTGCCGGCGGCTCGACGCCCTGGGTTCCACCGCTTTCCTTCCAGACCGCCCACTCGAAGCCGGTACCGGGCTGCCAGCGGTCGCCGAAGGGCGGATGGAACATGAAGGGATCCTGGCTGATCGTCGGGCCGGTCCGATTGGCATGGCGCCAGCTCGCGATCGAGAGATCGCCGGCACCGCCCTTGGCGCGGTACTCGTCGGTCGAGACCTCGCGTTGATTGACCTTCACGCCGACATCGGCCCAGTAGCCCTGCACCAACTCGTGATTCTTCACCGGCCCGCCCTGGTTGGCGTAGAGCATCTGGATGATGAAGGGCTCGCCGTTCGGCAGCTCGCGCACGCCGTCGCCGTCGGCGTCCTTCAGGCCCATTTCCTCGAGCAGGGCGCGGGCGCGGTCCGGGTCGAACTTCGTGAAGGCCGTCAGATGCTCCTCGGTGAGGAAGGCGACCGTGCCGGGCTCGGCCGGCGGGGCGGCCATGCCGCGACCCTGGCCGAGATAGACCAGCTCGACCAGCTCCTCGCGGTCGACCGCCAGCGACATCGCTTGCCGGAAGCGCACGTCGTTGAAGACCTCGGCGAGAACCGGGTTCTTGTCGGTCGTATTGAACGAGTAGTAGATCGCCTCGCCGATGGTCTTGGTCAGGTGGACCGTGTAATTGCCGTTGCCCTCGTTCTCCTTGTAGAGCGGGAAGTCCTCCAAGAAGAGGTTCTGCATCTTGTAGTCGACTTCGCCGTTGACGATCTTGAGGTTCCGCACCTCCTTCTCGGGGATGTAGAGCTCGTCGATCTCGTTCACGTAGGGCAACTGCTGGCCCGCGGTATCGACCATGTGAAAGAAGGGATTGGCGACCAGGCGCCGGCCCTTGGTCGATTCTTCAACCAGGATGTGCGATTCCAGCGTCGGCACGACCTGGTCGCTGCCGCCCTTGAGCAGCGGCGAGGGCACGTCCTTCCAGTCGGAGCGGCCGTAGTAGAGATTGACCAGATCGACCCAGCTCTCCAGGCCGCGTGCCTTGGCCAGCTCGTCGGCCTTGGGGTTGTGCGCGATGTGGAACTGGCCGAGGAAGTGCTTGGGCTGGAAGGGCTGGATGAAGCTGATCGCAAAGCGGTTCAGCAGGCCCGGCGCCGGGCTCGGCAGGATGAACTTGACCGTCGTCTCGTCGACCGCCTTGACCTGGGCCGGCTTGCCGTCGAACAGCCAGTTGCTCGGCGTGTTCTCGTAGATCTCCTTGTTCAGGATCAGATCGTTGAACCAGAACTCCATGTCCGCCGCGGTGAAGGGCGCGCCGTCCGACCAGCGATGGCCCTGGCGCAGGTAGATCGTGAGCTCGGTGAAGTCCTCGTTCCACTCCCAGCCCTTGGCCACGTTCGGCACGATGGTCTGCAGGTCATCGGAGTAGCGCACCAAGTTGGTGTGGCGCAGGCTCAGCACGTCGGAGGTGCCGGCCTCGGTCGCGTTCGACAGGCCGGTGATGGTGCCGCCGTAGCGGCCGACCTCATCGTAGGGCGCGACGACCAGCGGCTCGACCGGCAGCCGGTCGGCGACCGCGGGCAGGCTCGCGGGATTGCCGGTGATCTGCTTGTTCAGGGCCTCGATCTCGGGATTGCCGGAGAAGCCGAGCTTGCAGCTCCCCTTCTTCTCGAACTCCGCGAGCTCGAATTGATAGGGGAAGTCCCCGGTGATCCCCTTGGCGTCGGCCGCCGTGACGAGCGGGCAGTCGGCCGCCGAAACGTCACCGCTGATGGCCTGTGCGACAAACAGCGCCGCGGCGGCGCATAACGCTGTTCCGATGGTCTTCGCGAGTGTCATGGCTTCTCGCCCCCCTTTGCGTGTCATCTCCGAACTCGAAGACGCTTATGGTCCGACAAGCCGCCGGTTGCCGCGCGGAAGCGGCCCCGAGCCGGCTACGGCGCGAAAAATAGGCCGGCGCCTTGTCCGTTTGATGAAGGAGCGATGACAGCTCTTGTCACATTTCCGGCGCCGCCGCCCGGATCGGCGCCCGTCTGTGGATAACGCCGATGACGTCGCATCGGCTTGCCTCGCCTGGCGGGCTCGACCAAACTCCCGCGCCATGAGCGACGAACCGATCCGCAAGCACACCGAGGTGATCCGCGAGGCCCTTGCGCTGGAGGGCGCGCGCGTGCTCGACGCCGGCTGCGGCGACGGCGCCCTGGTGCGCTTCATGACCCGCCAAGGCGCCCGCGTGACCGGCCTGGAGTGCGGCGCCAAGCAGCTCGCCCGAGCGCGCGCCGCCGAGCGCGCCGGCGAGGAGCGCTACGTCGGCGGCATCGGCCAGGCCCTGCCCTTCGCCGCCGCGGCCTTCGACATCGTGGTCTACTTCAACGCGCTGCATCACGTGCCCGTGGCAGAGCAGGCCGCCGCGCTCGACGAGGCCGCGCGCGTGCTGGTGCCCGGCGGCCGGCTTTACGTCCAGGAGCCGCTGGCGCGCGGCGCCTACTTCGAGGCCATGCGGCGGATCGAGGACGAGACCGCGGTGCGCGCGGCCGCCTACGAGGCATTGGGCGCGGCTGCGGCCGACGGGCGCTGGCGCCCGCTGCAGGAGACGGTCTACGCCGCGCCGATCAAGTACGCCTCCTTCGCCGCCTGGCGCGAGAATTTCCTCGCCATCGATCCGGCGCGCCAGAAGATGCTGGACGGCAAGGAAGCCGAGCTCGAAGCCGCCTTCGAGGCCACGGCCGACCGCAGCGCCGGCGACTTCCGCTTCAACCAGCCGGCCCGGCTCAACCTGATGGAACGGCTCGAGCCCCGGGGTGGACCATGAAGTACGTCTCGGCGCACCACAGCGAGGACGACCCCGGCGGCCTGATCCGCCAGGCGATCGAGGCCGGCCCCGAGTTCCGCGGCCCGGCCGAGGACGTCTTCCTGGCCTGGAGCCTGCGCCTCGAGCACGACGCCGGCCCCGCCGCCGCCCGCCTGCTCGCCGCCCATAGCCTCGCTGCCGAGCCGGCCGAGGGCGAAGCGCCACCCGCGACCGAAGCCGATCGCCTCATCGCCCTGCTCCGCCAGGCCGCCCGCTTTCCTCAGGACCGCATCGACCAACACCTCAAACGCCGCCGCGGTGGGCGGCGAGGGCGGCTGGGCGCGGAGCGGGGGTGAGCGGCTCAAGGACCGGTGGGCGGCACCGCGATCTCTAATCGGCTAGACTGCCGTGGGATGCGAGGATCGCCCCAGATGTGTTGCGGTGTCGATAACAAACTGAATTGACCGCTTTAGGTACCAAATGAATTGACCGCTTCGGTTGGAGTTGTTGGGCCTGTGGGGAAGTGGTCAGGTCGGCGCAGCCGAGCTGTCCACTTATCCACAGGCCGGGCGCGCGTCGAAGCGGATCACGCGGCCTTTTGGTCTGGTTCCTCGATCAGTTGTCCTTCGGCTGTGTAGCAGGCCAAGCGCCTTGGGCCGTGGAACAGGGCGAGCTTGCCGTCGGGGTATTCGTGCACCCGCAGCCTGGCCTTGACGTAGTGGTGGCGGTGCCG
>JAKSDN010001521.1 GCA_022360075.1 Kiloniellales bacterium
ACTGGCAACATCGACCTTGCCCTGACCTATAGTCAAACAGCGGACGACAGCTTGGACGTTAAAGATCTAGTGTCTGAACGCCTGGCAGTCGCGGCGCGCAAGATGCCGTCCGAAAGGGCATTGAGGTTTCAAGACCTCACCAAGCTGACGCTAATCCTACCAAGCAAGCGGCACCAGTTGCGCCGCATCATCGATGCCGTTGCAAAGATCCGGCGCATCGAACTGGTGCCTACAGTCGAACTGGACAGTATTCCCGCGGTGATGACCATGCTGGATGACGAAGAGCGCGACTTTGCAACCATTCTTCCCTTTCATTCGGTTGCCGGGGCGGCGGCAGACGGCCGGATTGCGATTCGCCAGATCGAAGACCCGGCGATGGTGCGCACCATCGCGCTCGCGCTACCGAAGTCGGGGGGCGGTCCCGTGCCGCGGCGCTTGGTCGAGAGCATCGCGGCCAGGGCCGAGGTGATCAAGTCGACAATGGAGGCGGTCTTTTGAGCCGGTATCGCACGACCATCGGGAATCCCGATAACGATCAGAGTCCTTTCGTATTTCTGCGTGTCCGGAGAGTTTGCGATCCTTGTCACTCGGCAGGAATTTAAGGGGTTCGATGATGACATTCGATCCGACTGCGCAGTACACCGACATTCGCGAAGGCGTAGCGAAGGTATGTGCCGAGTTTCCGGGAGCCTACTGGCAGGATTTGGACGCCCGCCGCGCATACCCTGAAGACTTCGTGAACACGCTCATTCGTGAGGGCTATCTGGCAGCGATGATCCCAGAGGAACACGGCGGGTCCGGACTAAATCTGTCGGCGGCAGTTGCCATTCTCGAGGAAATTCACCGCAACGGCTGCAACGCGGCAGCCTGCCACGCCCAGATGTACACGATGGGCACGGTGCTTCGGCATGGCAGCGAGGAACAGAAGCGCACCTATCTTCCGAAAATCGCCGACGGCACGCTACGTCTTCAGGCATTCGGCGTCACCGAGCCGAGCAGTGGGACCGACACTCTGGCGCTGAAGACCGTGGCCAAGCGCGAAGGTGACCACTACATCGTCAACGGTCAGAAGATCTGGACATCGCGTGCCGAATACTCCGACCTGATGGTGTTGCTCGCGCGGACCACGCCGCGCGATCAGATCAAGTCGCGGACGGACGGACTGTCGGTCTTCCTGATCGACCTGCGCGAACTGGTCGGCAAGGGGATCACCATTCGCCCGATACGCACCATGATCAATCACGCGACGACCGAAGTCTTCTTCGACAACGTCCGCATCCCGGCGTCTTCGATGGTCGGCGAGGCTGGGATGGGATTCCGTTACATCCTGTCGGGAATGAACGCCGAACGCATCCTCATCGCCGCAGAGTGCATCGGCGACGCAAAGTGGTTCTTGAACAAGGCGGCGGCCTACGCGAAGGAACGGGTCATCTTCGGAACGCCGATTGGTACCAATCAGGGTGTTCAGTTTCCGCTTGCCCGTGCCTATGCTCACATGCTGGCGGCGGAGGGGATCGTCTACCGTGCCGCCGCGCTTTACGATTCCGGCGCCAATCCCGGCGTTGAAGCCAATACAGCCAAGATGCTGGCGGCCGACGCTAGCTGGGAGGCGGCAGAAGCCTGCCTGCAGACCCACGGCGGCTTCGGATTTGCCGAGGAATACGATGTCGAACGTAAGTTCCGAGAGGCCAGGCTCTATCAGGTCGCGCCGATTTCGACAAACCTGATCCTTTGCTACATCGCCGAACAGGTGCTGGGCCTGCCGAAATCCTATGGAGATCGCCGGTAGTGACCACGATCGAGCACATCCTGGATCTGGCCGAACTGCCGGCGTCCGATGTTCCGAACTCCGCCCGCTTGATGGCCCGTTTCTCGCTGTTTGACTGGATGGTTTGCGGACACGCGGGTGTCGGCGAACCGCTGGCAAAGATACTGCGCAGCGTCATCCTCGACGAGCGCGGGCGACCGGTGGCATCGGTTTTCGGCGGAGAAGCGGCACCGGCGCGTTCGGCGGCCCTGGTCAATGGTGCGACGAGTCACGCGCTGGATTATGACGACACCCACTTCGCCCACGTCGGACATCTCTCGGTGGGCGTTTATCCGGCCGCGTTGGCGGCAGGCGAGCAGGTCGGTGCTTCTGCGGCCGACGTTGTCGATGCATTCCTGTTGGGCGCCGAAGCCGCCGTCCGCATCGGTATGGTACTGGGACGAGCCCACTACAATCGCGGGTTTCATCAAACGGCGACGGCCGGCGCCGTGGGGGCGACTGTCGCCGCTGGCCGCATCTTCGGTTTGTCCCGCGCGCAAATGCGCGCCGCTCTTGGTCTCTGTGCGACCCGGGCCTCCGGTCTGAAGTCTCAGTTCGGTACCATGGGCAAGCCATACAATGCGGGGATCTCGGCATCGAACGGCGTCGAATCCGCGATGCTCGCCGGCGCGGGAATGACGTCGGCAGACGACGGTCTCGAAGGACCGCAGGGGCTGGTCGCCACGCATTCGGACGCGCCCGAGGCGGAGGCCGCATGGGCCGTGCCTGTGTCCGAGCGGTTCCTGTTCGAAGACATCAAGTACAAGCTTCATGCCTGCTGCCACGGCACTCACGCGATGATCGAGGCGTTGTCGGCCGCTGCGCGGGGCGGTGATCTGTCGCCTGAAGACGTTCGCGCGGTACGTCTTCGCACCAATCCGCGCTGGCTGTCCGTCTGCGACGTTAAGGCGCCGCGCACCGGGCTGGAGGTCAAGTTCAGCTTCGTATGGATCGCCGGCATGGTCTTGGCCGGTATGCCCACGTCGAGCGACCGGACTTTTGCTGACGCGCTCGCCGGGGACGCCGCGCTCGAGGCCTTTGCCCGGCGCGTGACTGTCGAACCGGACGAAGCGCTTACGGACATGCAAGCTGAAGGCGAGATCGAACGCGTTGACGGGTCAGTCATCCGGTTTTTTCACGACTTGGCTGAACCGCTGCCGCCCGATGTGCTGGCGCGTAGCCTGCAGGCCAAGGCCGTCGCCGTGATCGGCGACGCCGGGGAGGGGCTGTGGCAGGCGGTCGAGGATCTGGCCAACCTGAGCGCCCGCGATCTCGGTGCCCGCCTTCGCGCGCCATGACGCGACCTGGTGCGGAGTGGATCGGCCGCCGGTCGCAGCGGACCGATCTCATCACCGAGCGTCAAGTGGCGCATTTCTGCATGACGTTAGCCGGCGGGTTGGCGCCAGGAGAAGTGCCGCCCGGTTTTCACTGGACCATGATCCTAGACACCACCGAGCCGGACCAACTGGGCCTCGACGGGCATCCGAAGCTGGGATCGTTTCTCCCCGACCTGGGTCTGTCGCGGCGTATGTGGGCGGGCGGGTCGATGCTGTTTCACGCGCCACTGCGATGCGGCGAAACTCTCACCCGCGAAAGTGTCGTTGCCGACGTTGCGTTCAAGGAGGGCAAGTCTGGACGCCTGGGGTTCGTGACGGTCGACCATGTCTGGTCGGTTGACGGTGACATCCGGATCGAAGAGAGCCAGAACATCGTCTACCGTAATGATCCGAAATCCGGAAGTGCGCCAGCGCCAGAACCTGCCAAAGCTTGGCCCGACGCCTGTAGTTGGACATTTCAGCCCGACCCAGTCCTCTTGTTTCGCTATTCGGCTGTAACGTTCAACGGTCATCGGATCCATTACGACCAAGCCTATGCTCGAGACATCGAGCATTACGACGGTTTGGTCGTACATGGGCCCTTGCAGGCGACTTGGATGCTGAATCTCGCGACCGACATCCTGGGTCGCCTGCCCGCCAGGTTTCGCTATCGCGGGGTTTCGCCGCTGATCTGCGGCGATGAGGTCGCCGTCGAGGCGCGGAGGACCGGCGTCGACATCGACCTTCGGGTCCGCCGCACCCGCGACGGCACCACCACGACGGAGGGCAGCGCGGCGCCGTAAGCTTGCCGCACGCCGGCGATTTCACCCGGATCTTCGTCGGATAGTGCCAAGGCACAATATGCTCGGTCACGCCGAGCGTTTCGCGGAGCGTCCAGAGCGTATAAGCCGTCCCCGTCGGAGAGGGTGGTCAGTGCGAGGGCTCCGCCGCCATGTGGCGGCTTCTATGCGCCGCCGATCAAGACGTCGGTGCTTGCGCCGATCTGAGTTCATGGTCGTGTTTCCTGCCGTCAGATGCCGAGAATCGGGCATTTGGCGGACACCCGCC